>NZ_JBEHVV010000063.1:0-16528 GCF_040227395.1 Coprococcus sp. RTP21428st1_C9_RTP21428_210409 | reverse complement strand
GTATTGGACAGAGCGGTGGCTGTGAATTCTGTATAAAGCACTGAATTTATACCAAGTAGGAGCAGAGTTATTCTGCTCCTGCTACTTGATTCAATCTGCCTTTTAACCCTAAAATATCATGCCTTATTTGTTCAATGACTACTTTAAATTCTTCATCGCTTTTCCCGGTTGGATCTTCAAGTCCCCAATTATCATCAAATGGCCTGCCTATAAAGGGACATCCTACATTGCATCCCATTGATATTGTAATATCCGGATCTGGAATATCACTAACCAGCTTACTGTACTGTCCCTCTGCTTCCATATCTATATTATATAATTCCTTCATAATACGAACAGCATCCTGGTTAATCTGAGGTTTTGTTTCTGTACCCGCCGAATAACTTTGAAATACATCTGATGCCAGATGCCTTCCCAAAGCCTCAGCAATCTGACTTCGACAGGAATTATGGACACAAATAAAAGCTACTTTTTTCTTACTCATGAAATGGACACCTCTCCTTTATACATTGCTCATTAAGTTCTGTGAATCCGCATGGCATTTGTTCGTAATGCAATGTTACACCATAATGAGTATTCACATAATCGATACCATTCTTAAACGCTACCATTGCATCTCTCTTGCAGCATCTTGGTCCGTTTATGGTTCCTAATTCTCCTATTGCTTTCGAGGTAAACTGCATATGATTTCCCCATGTTCCATCTGTTGAAAGCGGACCTGTTCCATCGATGATTGCAAGTGCAGCACCAATAGAAGTGACTGCTCCGCATATTCCCCATAAACCACACATTGCTCCCGGCATCCTAAGTCCTTCTGCCATCAGCCTGTCCAATGCCTGATCTAAGTCTATCTCTCCACCTGCGTTTTTGTAGGCCACAAGCAAACTTGCGCCATCTAATATATGGTGTTCCGGTCCATGAATACTGACATATTCCTTCTCTGCAATATTCTTAAAAATGATAACCGGATTTGTTTCCTGTTCTTTCTTTATATCTTTTACAATCAGTTCTGCTTTTTCTCTTACTGTCATGGAAATCTTCCTTTCGTCTTATTAGCTATTCTTAATCAGCGTTGGATAAATCATAACTCACATGTCAAACTGCCAATATAATTTTTGAATTCTATTAAAGCTTCACAATTCAATGAATAATGATGCCATTTGCCTTCTTTCCGGTCATTAACCAACCCACATTCCACCAGTATTTTCATATGATGAGATAATGTAGGCTGGGTAATGCTAAATCTCTCTAAAATCCTGCATCCGCATTTCTCTCCATCTGACAACATCTGCGCTATTTCCAGTCTGTTTGAATCTCCAAGTGCTTTGCATATTAAAGCAACATCTGTTAACTTCATTTCATTCACCTCACATTGATAATCATCTATATATAGAATTAGCACATATATAGATGAACGTCAATGCATTTTGCAAATATCCTAACATTTGTACTTATAGGCTCAGCATAAGCCCCAAATATCATGTGCCATATATTATTAATGGACACCCTGCCTTTTAGATTCTTGCGCCAGAAATACCAGACTGACAGTAAGAGTCATAGCCTCGGTCACAGGTGCAGCAAACCACAAGCTGTTGCCACCGGTCAAAACAGGGAACGTCAGTATACACACGCTGCTGAGTATGATGTTTCGGAGCAGTGATATACACAGAGATTGCCCGGATTTCAGTATGGCCTGGAGATAGTAGGAGGTCATCAGGTTGATTCCAAATGGCACAAATGCAAAGAAGTACGCTCTGACACCAAGATCGGCAATGACACCAAGACCTTCATTCATATCTATAAACACACCGCAGAGCACCCTTGGAAAAAGTATTCCAAGAAGTGAGAACAGCGCACCCATGATCAGGATGGTTGTGTAAGCCATTCTTTTTATGGCGTTTATTCTGCCTATGTTATTTGCTCCGTAGTTGGTCGAGATCACAGGCTGCACAGACTGACCAACTCCTGTGAACAGAGAATTGAACAGGATGACGCAGTTGGAGATGACGCTGTATATGGACAGGGCATTCTCGCCGCAGTACTTCAATATCTGTATGTTAAACAGCAGTACTATAAATCCATTTGCAAATTCATTGAAAAAGCTCGGGATACCGGCTGCCACGATATTCTTCATGCTGTTCAGGATCCTGTGTGGCATTATGAAACGCAGCCCATTCTTCTTGCTGAGAAAATGCGATGAGGCGACAAGTACCTGGATCAGCATACCGATAACAGAGGCAAGTGCAGCTCCGCCGATTCCCTGCTTCAGTGGGAATACCAGTACAATGTCCATCACGATATTGAACACTCCACCTAGCAGGACGCCTGCCATGGCGCGGCCCGGATCATTGTCAGCCCTCACAAATATAGCTACGAAGTTGGAAAATACTGCAACCGGCAGGAACATATTTATATAGTGCATGTATGACATGGCATATGGGTATAGAGTGGCATTTGCTCCCATGAGTCTAAGCAGTGATGGCATACATGTTACGTACAGTATCCACAGCAGTGCGGTGACTGCTGCGATCATCATGAATGACACGGTGAAGTAGCGGTTAGATTTCACTGTGTTGCCACTTCCTCTGTGCACGCTCATCTGTACTGATCCACCTACGCCAAAGAGAATTCCAGTTGACATAAGTATGCACAGCAGAGGCGTTGTGATGCTCAGAGCGGCCAGGGCATCAGTTCCAACACCTTTGCCGATGACGATGGCATCAGTCAGGGTGTATATGGACATGACCATGGCACTTCCAAGGGAAGGAATGAGGAATTTGAAGTAAAGCTTTTTCAGATTGTCTCTTAACAGGTCCATTTGTAAATCTCCTTAACAAAAAAAGTTTATAATTGAAAATCATTGAAAATCGGAAAGGCACATGATCGCGGGGACACATTAACCTGCCAGCCGCATAAAAAAAGAGCCAGATAAGATAAAGTATCTTATCTGGCTCATGAAAATTCTGATATGTTTTTATCGCGATTCATGTTCCATCCGGGAATCCTGCATCTGCAGAACACCTTGCAAGGTATATTAATATTCAACATACCGTCCGACTTGTGTTATTATAACAGGAGGCATGAAAATGTCAAGGATTAATAAGGGGGTATTATGGAGTATAGAGTGACAGATGCAAATGATATAGATATGCTGATGGATGTCAGATTGTCCATGCTTAGGATAGTCAATGATCTTCCTGCTGATTACATATTTGATGATGAATTGGTGGTGAGCAGCAGAAGGTATTTTCTTGAGGGTGATCAGACAACAGTTGTAGCTGTCAATGACGGAAGATGTGTGGCGTGTGCCAGTATGTCTTATATTGAAATAATGCCAACATTTTCTCACTCATCAGGAAAGAGAGCACATCTCATGAATGTATATACAGAAGAGCACTATCGGAGAAGAGGAATCGCCAAGCATCTTGTGAATATGCTTATAGGGGATGCGCGTGCACATGGCGCCACGGAGATAAGCCTTGATGCCACAGAAAGCGGAAGACCGCTGTACGAATCAATGGGATTTAAGGCATCTGAGGAGTGCATGGTTATAGATATACAGCAATTATGATGCTTTGGATAATAGACAGTTTACATACATATATTTACGGAGACAGACGGAGGCAGACATAGCTATGGAAGTAAGAGATAGCATAGAAAAAAGACGCAGTATTAGAAGGTTTAAAGATACCCCAGTGGAGCAGAAGGAGTAAAGACATCATGAACAATCCAATAAAAGAACTGACTAAGCGGGAATGGCTTATCTGGCTGTGTTCCCTCATTATAGTGCTGGCGTCAAATCTTCTCGCTACAGATCTGGATATCCTCACACTGGCGGCGGCACTCATAGGTGTGACATCGCTTATATTTGCTGCAAAAGGAAATGTGTGGGCGCAGATATTGATGGTCGTATTCAGCATATTATACGGTATCATATCCTTCAGGTTCCGTTATTGGGGGGAGATGATAACCTACCTCGGGATGACGATGCCGATGGCGGTGTGGTCAGCCATAACATGGTTTAAGAATCCATCGGAGGGCAACAGCAGTGAGGTAGCCATACAGAAACTGACACGCAGGCATGTGATATGGCTCACTGTCAGCACAGTGCTTGTAACGGTTGTATTCTACTATATACTCATGATACTTGACACGCCGAATATAGTATTCAGCACAATATCCATAGTCACAAGTTTCCTGGCAGCTGCGCTCACCATGCTGAGATCGTCATACTATGCGGTGGGATATGCAGCAAATGATGTAGTACTCATAGTATTATGGGTCCTCGCATCTTTTGAGAATCCGGCATATATTCCTGTAGTTGTAAACTTCGTCATATTCTTTGTGAACGACATGTATGGATTTGTGAGCTGGAAAAAGAGAGAAGTGAGGCAGGCTGTGGATATGTAGCAGATAAAGGAGGTGCAATTTGCAACATAAATAGACAGTAGTACAATGTTTAAAGTGCTGACAGCTATATGCCCATAACTGTCAGCACCATAATCTGATTATTATTGCTGAATATCGGCAATATACACTGTTTTGATGTATACATAGTGCGCTGCCAGACAGAACGATATAATAATAAATAGAACATAAGTGAAATCTTATCATAATAGGAGGACGCATAGATGAATATAAACATAAGAGAGTACATGGCAGCAGATGCAAAGTCAGCATCAGAGATCTGGAACCAGGTTGTGGATGATGGCGTGGCATTTCCACAGGAGGAAGTCCTGACACCGGAATCAGGAGATGCATTTTTCAAAGAGCAGACATATACCGGTATCGCCGAGAACTCAGAGAGTGGTGAGGTGGTAGGACTCTACATACTTCATCCGAACAACGTGGGAAGATGCGGACATATATGTAACGCCAGCTATGCCGTGAGACGCGATATCCGCGGTGAGCACATAGGAGAAAAGCTTGTGCTTGACTGTATATCCATGGCAAAGAAGAAAGGCTTTGGAGTGCTCCAGTTCAATGCCGTAGTAGCATCAAATGTACATGCACTCCATCTGTATAAAAGGATTGGTTTTACTCCGCTGGGAGTCATACCGGGAGGCTTCAGAATGCCGGATGGACATTACGAGGATATCATTCCGCACTATTATGACCTTAGAAAAGATGCAGATCAGTAATGAGTTGCAGCATATGGTGTAACATCACAGAAAAATATGTTGATGTTACGATCTGACAGCGGTATACTTGTTGTCAGAGAATTGGATAGTATATGGGGAGCTGGCGAGTTAGCCGGCTGAGAGGAGGCTGAACGCTTCGACCCACAACCTGATGCGGATAATGCCGCCGTAGGGATACGTTTGATACATACATAATGATGTAAGTAATAAAGAAGAGACGCATTCCTGTGTCTCTTTTTATTTTCATAAGGAGGGGCCCACGTAAGTGGGAGGATTCCTTGTGAAGTACGCAGACGCCGCGCGTAAGCGCCTTTCATGCGTCTGCTCCTTTATAAGGAGGGGCCCACGTAAGTGGGAGGATTCCTTGTGAAGAGTGGAAGCGCACTGATGTGCGCGCAGGTCATCAAGCGGTGCTTGACGACATATTACGCAGACGCCGCGCGTAAGCGCCTTAAATGCGTCTGCTCCTTTATAAGGAATAATCTACGTGAGTGGGATATTCCTAAAGTGGCTGATTGGGGGCACCACCTTCCGCCACTATAAAAGTGTAAGAGAAACAAATATTAGATCTGGAACAGATTTATAAAGCCGGATCAGATTGGAGGAACAGATGAGAAATTACACAACACAGATGGACGCAGCAAGAAAAGGCATAGTAACTCCTGAGATCGAGAAAGTTGCCGAGAAAGAGCATATGTCCACTGAGGCGCTGATGAAACTGGTAGGAGAGGGTAAGGTAGCGATACCTGCCAATAAGAAGCACACATGCTTAAACCCAGAGGGAGTTGGAAGCATGCTGAGGACCAAGATCAATGTCAACCTCGGTGTGTCAAGAGACTGCAAGGATTATGGTATCGAGATGCAGAAGGTTATGAGTGCTGTCGAGATGGGAGCAGAGGCGATCATGGATCTGTCAAGCCACGGCAATACACAGCCGTTCAGACAGAAGCTCACTTCAGAGTGTCCGGCTATGATAGGAACTGTGCCGGTATATGACAGCGTTATCCACTATCAGAGAGATCTTGCGACACTGACAGCACAGGATTTCATCGATGTGGTACGTCTCCACGCGGAGGATGGAGTTGACTTCGTGACTCTCCACTGCGGAATAACAAGAAAGACGATCGAACAGATCAAGAAACATAAGAGAAAGATGAATATAGTCAGCCGTGGCGGCAGTCTTGTATTTGCATGGATGACCATGACAGGCAATGAGAATCCGTTCTACGAGTATTTTGACCAGATCCTTGATATATGCGAGGAATACGATGTGACAGTATCACTTGGAGATGCATGTCGTCCGGGATGTCTTGCGGACGCAACGGATGTATGTCAGATAGAGGAGCTTGTCAGACTTGGAGAGCTGACAAAGCGCGCGTGGGATCATAACGTACAGGTTATGGTTGAGGGCCCTGGTCATGTGCCACTCAATCAGATTGCAGCCAACATGGAAGTTCAGAAGACACTCTGTATGGGCGCACCATTCTACGTACTTGGACCTCTTGTCACAGATATAGCACCGGGATACGATCACATCACAAGTGCCATAGGCGGAGCGGTCGCAGCCATGAACGGCGCAGCATTCCTCTGTTACGTAACACCAGCAGAGCACCTTGCCCTGCCAAATGTAGACGATGTCAAGCAGGGAATCGTAGCCTCCAAGATAGCAGCCCATGCGGCAGATATAGCAAAGGGGATACCTGGAGCGAGGGATATAGATGACAAGATGGCGGATGCGAGACGTGTCCTCGACTGGGATGCACAGTTTGCATGTGCCATAGATCCTGAGACTGCAAAGGAGATCAGGGACAGCAGAAAGCCTGATGACGAGTACAGCGACACGTGTAGTATGTGCGGTAAATTCTGTGCTGTCAGATCGATGAACAAGGCGCTGTCAGGGGAATACATAGATATACTGTAATTACCAAGAAACTTAAAATATAAAAAGATTCGGCAGTATATGTCCATCTCGGCATGTACTGTCGTTTTTATATGCATAACATGATAGAAAATATATGGGAATAAGTACAAAAAACGGGTGTTCAGCCGAAGATGTTTACTATTTTGCCTATTGTAATGCCGGGTGAACGAGTTTAGAATAAAACCGAAAACAGGAGTAAATTATAGAAAAGAAGGGAAAAAAGTGAACAAAGATCTTACTGTGGGAAGGCCTGAATCCGTGCTTTGGAGATTCTGCCTGCCACTTTTCGGAAGTGTGATATTTCAGCAGCTCTATAACATAGCGGACAGCTTTGTGGCGGGGCAGTTCATAGGAGAAAATGCTCTGGCGGCGGTCGGCAATAGCTATGAGATAACACTTATTTTCATAGCATTTGCATTTGGATGCAATATAGGCTGTTCGGTCATAGTATCCCAGCTGTTCGGGGCAAAGAAATACAGCGAGATGAAGACTGCGGTCTGGACTACTCTCATAGCAAGCGCGGTACTTGTGGCGGTTCTCATGCTGGTTGGATTCCTGCTTGGAGAGAGACTGCTGGCACTTATTGATACCCCGGATGAGCTGATGAGAGATTCGCTTACTTATCTGAACATATACATATTGGGCGTGCCATTTTTGTTCTTCTACAACATAGCGACAGGAATATTCTCTGCGCTGGGCGACTCGAGAACACCGTTCATATTCCTTGCCATCTCATCGGTGTCCAATATAGCCGTTGATATACTGTTTGTAAAGACATTTGAGATGGGGGTAAATGGAGTTGCGTGGGCTACATTCATCTGTCAGGGCGTGAGCGCTGTACTTGCGATAATAGTTGTGTTCAGACGCCTGACAGCAGTTCGCACTGAGGGGAAGGTCCGTGTATTTTCGGGAAGCATGCTGGGCAAGATAGCAGTCATAGCCATACCGAGCATACTTCAGCAGAGCTTTATCTCAGTTGGAAATATAATTATTCAGAGCGTCATCAATGGATTTGGAGCCTCTGTCATAGCGGGCTATGCGGCGGCTGTAAAGCTCAACAATCTCGTCATAACGTCATTTACAACACTTGGAAATGGAATATCCAACTATACCGCACAGAATCTTGGCGCGGGTAAGATCGACAGGATAGGACAGGGACTTAAAGCTGGAATAAAACTCATATGGGGACTATGCATACCATTTGCGGTTTTGTACTTCTTCTTTGGCCGTTATGGCATGTATCCATTTATGGAGAATAGGACAGGACTTGCCCTTGACACGGGAGTCACGTATCTCAGGATACTGGCGCCGTTCTACTTTGTAGTATCGGCAAAACTTGTAGCTGATGGAATACTAAGGGGAACAGGCATGATGGGCAGATTCATGACATCGACGTTTACGGATCTGATACTTAGAGTGGTGCTGGCGATAGTGCTGTCAAGAGTTATAGGTTCCGCCACAGGAATATGGCTGGCCTGGCCGATAGGCTGGACTATAGCAACAGTTATGTCACTGTTATTCTGTGTGAATGGTATTAAGAAGCTGAAAAGAGAAAAAACAGGGAGGATAGAATAGATGACAGATAAAATGACTCAGAAGAGCCATGAAGATATGAGTAAAGAAATAAACAAAGATGGTGTGGCGGTGCGTACACGGGGATATCATATATGGAGAGTTATATTCTGTATAATAGGCGTGCTGGGAATGCTGATGTTCATATATCCGGTGCTTAGAGGCTGTCATGTGAATATAGGAACCCTGCTGGGAACAGGCGTGTTTGCACTTCTCACATTGTATGGAGTATTCAGGGCAAAGATAGACAAATCTGTCAGAAAGCTTTGGGATAAAAAAGCAGGAAAGATATGCTTAAGTTTCGTGCTTGCACTTGTCACTGCTGCGCTTGCCCTTGTTGTGGTCATCACTTATCACATGGTCTATGCGGCTTGTGTAAAGCCTAAACAGGATGCCACAGTCGTAGTGCTCGGATGCGCAGTTAGAGGCGGTGGACCAAGCCTTATGCTGAGAGAGAGACTTATAGCAGCACAGGATTATCTTGATGAGAACCCGGAGGCTGTATGTGTTGTGTCCGGTGGACAGGGCGCAGATGAGAGCATGTCGGAGGCTCAGTGCATGTATGAATACCTTACAGAGCACGGAATTGCTCCGGAGAGAATATATATGGAAGACAAGTCCACATCCACAAGGGAGAATATAAAGTTTTCGGCTCAGATAATAGAACAGAATGACCTGCCTGACGGAATGAATATCGTGACAAATGAATTCCATGAGTACAGGGCAAAGAGAATTGCGGAAAAGCAGGGTATAGATACGGGTTCCATAGCCGGAAGCACTGCATGGTGGCTGCTTCCGACATACTATGTCAGGGAGATGGCAGGCATACTGTATGAGTGGATCAGCGGCTGATATGTGGACAGGTGCGCTGCGAGGCGGACAAAGTGAATACAATGATCCGCCGGACACCCATGCAGGTATATTTGGTCGAAATGCACAGATAACCTTAAAAAAACCTTGTAATATTTCTTGAAAAATGCATGTAAAAACGTACTTCTAAATAGAAGAAATTATGTTATAATGACTCTGTATGATACAAATACAGTATCCAGTTAAAAGGAGAATGAGATGAACAAATTAGAACTTCAGAAAAAAGCTGTAGAAGTTCGCAAGGGCATTGTTACAGGTGTATACAATGCAAAGAGCGGACATCCAGGCGGCTCATTATCAGCAGCAGACCTGTTTACTTATCTTTATTTCGAGGAGATGAATGTGGATCCTAAGAATCCTGAGGACGAGAATCGTGACAGATTCGTGCTCTCAAAGGGACACACAGCTCCGGGCTACTACGCAGCACTTGCGTTAAAAGGCTTTTTCCCAATAGAAGACTTAAAGACACTCAGACATGTTGGATCTTACCTTCAGGGACATCCTGACAAGAAGCACACTCCAGGAGTGGATATGTCATCAGGATCACTGGGACAGGGACTTTCAGTTGCAGTAGGTATGGCACTTGCAGCAAAGATGCAGGGCAAGGATTACAGAACATACTGTCTCTGCGGTGACGGAGAGATCCAGGAGGGACAGATATGGGAGGCAGCTATGTTCGCAGGACATAGAAAGCTTGACAATCTGTGCGTTATAGTAGATAACAACAATCTTCAGATTGACGGAACGGTTGAGGATGTATGTTCACCATATCCTATAGATGAGAAGTTCAAGGCATTCAACTTCCATGTTATCAATATCAATGGCAATGACTTTGACGAGATCGACAGGGCATTTGCTGAGGCAAAGTCCCACAAGGGTGAGCCTACAGCGATCATCGCCCACACGATCAAGGGCAAGGGTGTATCATTCATGGAGGACAAGGCCGGCTGGCATGGAAAGGCTCCGAATGAAGAAGAGTATAAGATCGCCATGGAAGAACTTGAGAAGGAGGCTGCAGCATTATGATAGAGAATAAAGCAATCGCAACCAGAGAGAGCTATGGCAATGCCTTAGTAGAGATCGCAAAGGAGCATGATGATCTTGTTGTTTTAGATGCAGACCTTGCAGAGGCAACCAAGACAGTTATTTTTAAGAAAGCTTATCCTGAGCGACACGTTGACTGTGGCATCGCGGAGGCGAACATGGCAGGAATAGCTGCCGGAATGTCAACATGCGGATACGTTCCATTTATGAGTTCATTTGCAATGTTCGCTGCAGGACGTGCATTTGAGCAGGTGAGAAATACTATCGGATATCCACATCTGAATGTGAAGATCGGTGCAACCCACGCAGGAATCTCAGTAGGTGAGGATGGAGCAACACATCAGTGCTGTGAGGATATCGCACTCATGAGAGAGATACCAGGCATGGTTGTCATTAACCCATGTGATGATGTAGAGGCCAGAGCAGCAGTCAAGGCTGCATATGAGTATGTAGGACCTGTATACCTCAGATTCGGAAGACTGGCAGTTCCAGTCCTCAACGATGAGAGCACATACAAGTTTGAGATCGGTAAGGGCGTTAAGCTCAAAGATGGCAAGGACATATCTATCATAGCTACAGGACTTTGTGTATCTGAGGCTGTGAAGGCTGTGGATATGCTCGCTGCTGACGGTATAGATGCTGAACTCATCAACATCCACACTATCAAGCCTATCGATGAGGATATCATCGCTGAGACAGCTCAGAAGACAGGAAGAGTGTTCACAGTTGAGGAGCACTCCATCATAGGTGGTCTCGGAAGTGCTGTTGCAGAGGTTCTTGCTGAGAAGTGTCCTACAAAGCTGACAAGGATCGGTGTGAGAGATACATTTGGTGAGTCAGGCCCTGCAAAGGAACTGCTTCACAAGTATGAGCTTGATGCCGAGGGTATCTACAAGCAGATCAAGGCTGCGCTGTAATCCTAATGTGATCATTTGGAGACATAACAGAGAACACAAGATAAATAGCTGATACTAAATATCTGTGAAAGATATAGAGAGTTATATACAGATGGGGGAGCCTGCCGGTGGCAGGCTCTTTCCATATATACATATGAACTGTCAGATGGGCGGTAGACACTGCAGACATCCGGCAGATTCTGTGATTTACATACACAAGGGCTGAAGACCAGATGAAACTGGGAACTTTACAGAAAAGAGGTAGGAATCATATGGGCAGAGAGTATGTAGAGGAGCTTAAGAACCGCGTGCTGAATGGTGGAGCGGAGATCACATATGATGAGGCTCTAAAGCTTGCACATGAGGATCTGGATATACTGGCGGCTTCAGCAAATGAGATAAGAGAGTATTTCTGCGGAGACCGGTGCGATGTGTGTTCGGTCATAAGCGTGAAGGAGGGCAGATGCACAGAGAACTGTAGATACTGTGCACAGTCCAGGATAGCGAAGAAGGATATACCAGAGATAAATCTGCTTGGTAATGAAGCGGTTACTGAGGGTGCATCGATTGACTATGACAAGGGAAGCTTCAGGTACTGCCTTGTGGCTGAGGGCAGGAGACTTTCAAAGCGGGAGGTTGAGCTTGCTGAGAAAACGGTCAAGGATATACACGACAATGTGGATATCAACATATGCGCGTCATTTGGCCTGCTGGATCAGGATGACTTTACGAAGCTTAAGGGTGCGGGACTTACAATGATACACAATAACCTTGAGACATCACCTGCATATTTTCCGGAGGTGTGCACCAGTCACACCCAGGAACAGAAGAAGGCGACAATACGCGCTGCAAAGGCTGCGGGACTCATGGTGTGCAGTGGCAGTCTGTTCGGCATGGGCGAGACTCTTGAGGACAGGGTGGCGCTTGCATTTGAACTCAGAGAGCTTGGCGTGGATTCGGTTCCGATGAACCTCCTCAATCCGAGGGAGGGGACGCCATTCTATGACAAGACACCTCTCACTGAGGAGGAGTACGTCAGAACGATAGCAGTATACAGATTTGTCATGCCCCAAGTCATGATAAGGCTTGCGGCTGGAAGAGGAAGATATGAGGACAACGGCGAGGCTGCACTTGCAGCCGGGGCAAATGCGGTCATAAGCGGTGACTTCCTGACCACCGATGGCACATCATTTGACCTTGACTTTGACATGATAAGAAGAAACGGATTTGTCACGGACAGAAAACATTCATAGACATTAGTGGGTGTTCCGTGCGCAAGGCAATTGGATGAGAAGGATTAACTGCACGCAAATAAGAGAATATAACATGCAGAATAAGTTTTAGAAGGAGAAGTATATGAAGATTTATGACAGGATCATGGGACTTGGAACAAAGATGACAGACATGGATGCATCCACATATCAGGGCGCATTTATAGGCAAGATATCCTACACAGTAGACAGAGAGAAGGCAGAGGCTGCCGACAGCATCACATATGAGTATGGTGATGTTAAGGAGAACGCATTCATGTACATACTCTCTATCCTTGGAAAGGTAGAGGGAGAAGAGACTCCTGTTGAGAAGATGACCATCACACTCGTAAAGGCATCAGACAAGGAGAAGGAGATCAAGAGAGTGGAGAAGACGGATTATGAGGACGAGAAGCCATTCCACACATTTACAAAGGAAGAGGTTTATGCATTCAGCAAGGAGACAGGAGACGAGAATAAGATCCACCTCACAGACCATCCTGTAGTTCAGGGAATGTTGCTCCTCCGCACAGCAGCATGTGCACACGAGGACCTGAAGAGACTTGACGTTAAGTTTGTAGAGCCTTCATACGCAGAGGAAGAGCTCATGTGGGGCAGCAATGGCAGAGAGCTTGTGCTTTATGCAGATGGCTATGTAAAGGCTTCATTCAAGGTTGTGAAATAGTTTCCGCTAACAGACGATCATTATGATAGATACAAAATAGGCGTCATACCTGATCAGGTATGATGCCTATTTTGTTGTTTGAATTAAGACTAGTTTATTCTTATGAAATCGGATCTTACATATCCGGTGTATTTCTTTGAGCCCTTGGTGTAAGTGATCTTATACCACGCATTCTTGCCGGAATATTTGCAGCCGCTGATCTTGACCTTTGATCCTCTGGCAAGTTCCCGGATGATACGTTTGTTGGTTCCTGCCCCTGCCCTGAGACGGACCTGGCTGTCAATGACTGTTCCGCTCAATGAGCTGGCTTTTGCGGGAGCTTTTGAAATGTCGCCATATACTATCGAACCATTGACATTCTTATATGCAAGAATCCTGTAGCCGAAGCCACTCTTCAAAGCAGGAAGTATACAACTGGTTGTTTTGTAAGAGGATATTTTCTTTACTCTTGTGTATTTGTTATGGGCAATATCATATTTGTATATGATGTAGCCGGATACATTTGAAAGCTTCTGCCAGTGCAGACAGCGATACGAACCGATAGGAGTATACTTAAATGAAGATGTAAAGGTTCGTGGCTTTGTACATTTGCTGAACTCCAGGCGGTTGCTGTACATGATCACACCGTTGTATTCATAATACGCCCTCACGCCGAATTTGTATGTTGTGGCGGGAGAAAGTCCGGTAAAGTTATAACTTCTGGATTCGTCGCCTATGCATCTTGCAATTCTGTCATATTTACCAGTGGACGTGTTGTATTTGTACACGAAATAGCCTGTGACTCCGGAAATCTTGCTCCAGCGGACATTAATGGAACTGGAAGTCCTGTCTGCTATTGCGGCCTGGGTAGGCATGTCCGGGGCGGTATCGAAGATTGGAGGTTCAGGATCTGTCGATGCAGTTACAGCTTCTGCATAGGTGGCGGTGCAGCTATATTCTTGCGAGTAAGCTCCGTATACAGTGCCGGTATTTAATTTATGGTATCCGCGCACCATGTAGGTATATTTTTTACCGCTGGTGAGACCGTTATCAGTGTAGGTCAGAGTTCCAGCCCCCTTTGTTGTTCCGATCGACACATATTTTCCTTCGGCCTCATCGTAACGAACTATTTGATAACCATATACCTCCGGAACCTTATTCCATGTGAGGGTTATGGATGAGTTGGTCGATGACTTAAATGTGAGTTCTGTAGGTGCTGCCGGTGTATTTACATATTTGAAATCGAGATCCGTCGGATAGCTTATTCCGGCGACGGTTCCGTTGTCATCGTACTGCCAATATGAATGAGTGGCGGTCAGCGTGTCTGAATCGTTGTACTGCGCATTCCATATCGGGTATTTGTTGTTTATACTGGTGATCTTCATGTCATCGGTTATAACACTTTTGCTCGCATACAGCATGCCCACGTAGCCGCTTGCTTCCACTGTACTGCAAAAAGTGTTGATGACCGTGGTGGCAGCACTTTTGGACAGGTGCGCATTGTAGAGCCTGCCGGTCAGTCCACCCTCCCATGCGTATTCGTAGTCCATGACGATGGGAAGTGTCAGGTTGTAAGAGGATACGATGTTCAAGGTGTATGCCGCCTCCTGCCTGGCCTCGGTGGCGTTTATGGCCTGAGAGTAGAAGTACGCTCCGACATCAATCCCTGCCGCAGTTGCATTCTTGACATTCTCAGCAAATTTGGAGTCGACGAAATATGCACCTGAGCCATAGTACCTTCCTCCAGCCCTGATAAAGGCAAATGTAACGCCGCTGGATTTTACCTTTCTCCAGTTGATGGAACCGTTCCACTCCGATACATCTATCCCCTTCATGACAGTGGAGTTCTTGAACTGGGATGCGTGTGTATATGTTGTCGATGAGAGCGTGGCAACACCATAAGGATTAGCGCTGTCTGACTGCTTTTGCAACTGCCTTATCGTCTCAGGATCGTTGCCGTAAAGACTATATATGTGGTCGATCTCGGCATCGCTCAACTGAGTGTAGTCAAAGTTACCTTCATCCACAACCTCCTGGACCTCAGATCTGGTCGATGATGTTGAGATGGTGGAGGTGTCAGCCGCGTATACTGTGGCAGAGTCGAAGATATTATCTGCCGCAGTCAGTATAAATATTCCAAGGGAAATAATAAAAAGTTGTTTAGATAATCGTTTTATTCTCATGTAAGCCTCCTAATACAAATGTTACGATTATATTACAAAAAGATTATTAAAATATTATTAAAATATTATTAATAAAAGGCCTGCATGAGAAAAATATTGAGAAAAAATATAAAAAAAATAGGGAAAAGCAGGAGATACATAGTATGTATGCTTTTCCCTATTTTAATTGTATAAGAATCAGAATTACTTGACACGTATGAAATCAGATCTTATATAGCCCGTATATTTTCTGGAGCCTCTGGTGTATGTGACCTTATACCAGATATATCTTCCAGACTTTGCGTAGCCGGAGATCTTGACCTTTGAACCCCTTGCAAGCGTTCTGACTACTCTGCTGTTTGTTCCGGCTTTTGCACGGAGGTTTACGCTGCTGTCAGTGATCGTTCCGGTAAGAGATGTATTCTTGATCGGTGCTTTTGAAATTGCACCGTAGTATATCTTGCCGTTGTACTTCATGTAAGCAAGAACACGGTAACCGTAGCCTCTTCTGAGGTTAGGAACAAAACAGAAATTTGTCTTGTTGGATGTTATCTTCTTAACTCTTGTGTATTTGTTTGCCTTCTGATCATACTTGTATACGATGTAGCCGTCAGCGTATGACAGCTTTGACCACTGGAGGAATCTCTGCGATCCAAGTGGTGTGTATTTGAAGGATGACGTAAAGGTTGCCGGGAGAGTGCAGGAGCTGAAATCCTTGCGGTCACTGAAGCCTGTGAATCCATTCCGCTCTGTGTATGCTCTCACTCCAAATTTGTATTCTGTTCCGGCTTTAAGTCCTGTAAATGTGTATGTTCTGTTGCTGCTTCCGCTGATACGTGCCACCTGCTCAAATGACTTGCTGGACGTATTATATTTGTATACCGTGTAGCCTGTGGCATCAGATATCTGTGTCCATCTTATGGTCACGGAATTGGCTGTCCTTGATGCGGTTGCGATCTGGGAAGGAACAGCAGGTCCGGTAAATCCGCTCACTGCGCTGGCTGTCTC
>NZ_JBEHVV010000062.1:4064-16957 GCF_040227395.1 Coprococcus sp. RTP21428st1_C9_RTP21428_210409 | reverse complement strand
GATACTCTCCAACTTCATAGTGGTACTCATCGCTCTTCTCTCCGAGCTCAAGCATATCGCCGAGCACGATATACTTCTTGCCCTCGCACTTCATGTCACAGAGGACATCGGTGCTGGCCTTCATGGAATCAGGGCTTGCATTGTATGTATCGTCTATGATCGTGTATTTGCCAGGAAGCTTGATGACCTTCTGTCTGAGGCCTCTGAAATTCTCAAATGCCTTCGACGACTTCTCATATGGAACTCCAAGCTGATGCGACACAGCCATGGCCACCAATGAATTGCGCACGTTGTGCAGCCCCATCACTCCTACCTTGACAGTTACAACGTCATCCCCATGTACCATATCGTATACAGAATATCCATCCTCCATGCGGATGTTAGTCGCTCTGAAGTCCATGCCCTCGCCGCAGCCATATGTGTATACCTTACATGGTATCTCATCCTTGACCGCATACAGCATAGGATCATCACCGTTGATATACAGTGTTCCATTCTCGCCCATGCCCTTGATGATGCTGAGCTTCTCCTTGCGGGTGTTCTCCAGTGAACCCATATATTCTATATGTGCAACGCCTATGGTCGTTATAACGCATATATCCGGCTGAGCTATATCAGTGAGGATGTCCATCTCACCCGGCTCGCCGATTCCAAGCTCAAGAACAGCCGCATCGTACTCGTCTGTCATCCTTGACACCGTGATAGGCTCGCCGTACACCGAATTATAATTGCCCTCTGTGTGGAAGCACTTCATTCCAGCACTGACAGCCGCTGTGATCATCTCTCTTGTCGTGGTCTTGCCCACGCTTCCTGTAACCGCCACAACAGGCATATCGTATCTGTTCCTTATATACTTTCCAATGGCCTGCAATGCCTTAACAGTATCATCCACCCTGATATACGCCTTGTCCGACACCACAACATTGTCATGCTCCGATGTGAGTGTGGCTGCTGCAGTCTGAAGTGCTGATTCTATAAATCTGTGTCCGTCGGTTCTTGTTCCTATGATCGGCACGAACAGATCGCCCTCCTTGGCCTCCTTAGAGTTTATACAGATGTCAGTGAGAACAGTGTTCTCATCTCCGCAGAGGAGTACGCCTCCTGTAGCTTCCAGAATATTTTTTACTGTTATATCTACCATCACTATCCCCTTTTTTCATATTGATAAAATATATACAACCGGGCTTTACCGCCGCTCCGGCTTCATCAGGTGTCCATTATAGCACTGTATTATGCTTTTGTATATTTAAATCTCTTTACTTTTATAATCCCAGAACTGTTCAAGGATCCCGTCCACATTTTGCATGTTGCATATCACGCTGTCATTCCATTCCACAGGAAACAGCTCCGTGTAACGCCTGGTGGCAAATCTCTCGTCTATCAGAAGTATTATCCCCTGATCCGTCTCCGTCCTTATGACTCTTCCGGCAGCCTGAAATACCTTGTTTATTCCCGGGTACTGGTACGCATATCTGAATCCATTCCTGTCGGATGCAGCCTCTTTTTCGTCCGCCGCGGTTCTGCTGTCGAAGTAATCCATCATCAGCTTTCTCTCCGTGCACACCTGGGGAAGACCGGGTCCGACTATTATTGCTCCTATCAGCCTGTCACCAGTCAGATCGATTCCCTCGGAGAATATTCCGCCCATGATACACAGTGCCAGCACATTGTCCTTCTCCTCAAATGCCCTCAGGAAGCTCTCTCTGTCGCTCTCCGTCATGTATTGTTCCTGGGCTATAACTTCCACCCCAAGAGACTCTGGAAGCTCTTCAGTGAGCACATGCACCTTCTCCAGCATGGCATACGATGGAAAGAACACCATATAGTTGCCCGGTCTCGCACTTATCACGCGCTCTATATAGCTGTAAATGTTCCTGTACATCGCCTCATTACGGTTCGTGTATCTGGTCGTGACATCATTTGCTATCATTATCTTCCTGTTCTCCGCAGAAAATGGAGACGGGATGTATATTGCCCTGTCCTCCGGGCAGTCCGACAGCATCTCCATATAATATCTGACAGGAAGTATCGTAGCCGAGAAAAACACCGTGGCAAGCCCTTTGTCCAAGCAGTTTCTTATGTTAACTGCAGGCTTGACGCAGTACAGTCTCACCACAAATCTTCCGTCATCCCTTATCTCGTCATACACGACATAATTCTCATCCATCATCTCCGCAATGTTCAGAAATGAGGTGAGATTAAAATAAAAGTTCAGGACTTCCTTTCTCTCCGGGATCTGCCTGTGCTCCTCCAGAAAGAGCTGTATTGCTTCATGGAGGCTGAGCAATTTCAGGTGAAGAGGTGCTATGCTCGAGAGCACCCTGTATCCCTCCTCAGGAATCTCCTTCTTCATCGTAAGCAGCTCTCTGTTGCAGCTTCCTATATGTCTTGCCATACGGCCGCCATACTGGGCTGTGAGCTTCTTGAGCTCCAGAAAGTCCTCCTTCACAATCTCCGCACTGTACATGGACGAAGCCCTGTCCACAAGGTTGTGCGCCTCATCCACAAGGAATACATAATCTCCCGGCTTACCGCCCTCTGCCGCAAAGAACCTCTTGAGGCTCGCCCTCGGATCAAAGACATAGTTATAGTCACATATCACCATGTCAGCAAACAGACTCACATCAAGGCTCAACTCAAACGGACACACTCTGTGAGCCTGTGCGTACCGTATTTCCACATCTCTGTCAACCACCGTCTCATGTAATACCACGTCGTACAGCGCATCATTTACCCTGTCAAAATGCCCCTCGGCATACGGACATACCGCAGGATTGCAATCCACCTGTTCCTGACAGCATATCTTCTCTTTTGCCGTGAGTATTACAGTCTTAAGCCTGAGACCTCTGTCCTCCAGCAGCTCCACCGCATTTCTCGACACAGTGTGGGCTATGGTCTTGGCTGTCAGATAGAATATTTTCGACACATGTCCCTGAACCATGGATTTTATGGACGGGTACACCGCCGCCATGGTCTTTCCGATTCCAGTTGGTGCCTGGACATACAGATGTTTTTCCTGCTCAATAGCCCTGTACACATACAGAGCCATCTCCTTCTGGCCCTTCCTGTACTCAAATGGGAACTCCATGTCCGAGATGGACTGATTCCTCATGAGCTGATGCTTTTCCACCAGATCAATCCATTTGCAAAGCTCCGCCATCATTGAGCTGAACCATTTCTCCAGATAGCCAAATGAATATCTCCGCCTGAAGAACTTCTCCTTCTCGCTGTCAAGGTTTACATAACTTATCCTCACATCTATCCAGCTATAATTATTCTCTTTTGAATATATATACGCATAGCACATCGCCTGGGCCACGTGGACGCGCTGCGGGCTCTCCATGTCATCGAGGTTCCTGTACATGCCCTTTATCTCATCTATAAGCACATCGCTGTCATGGAAGTCCACAGCATACCCCTCTGCCATGTCAAAGCCGTCGTCAATATCCCCGGGCTCTTCCTGTTCGCCACCGCATCTGTCTATGATTCCATCAGCCCGGCCCTCCACAGTTATCAGATGTCCGCCAAGCTCCTCTGTATACCGGAGCGGCACCTCTGAATTATAATGAGACCCTGCCCTTTTCTGAAGCTTCCTGTGAATCCTGCTACCCGCATTCATCGCTTCTCTGGACAGAGTCCCACTACTGCTATCACTTATATCGCCACTGCGGAAGATGAATTCCACCAGGCTCCTAACTGATATTTTTATATTCATTATCTCTTATATACTATCTTCTCTGCGAGATCGTCCGCAGTCTGTCTGTCTATGAGTATCTCAACCAGCTTAAGTGCAAATTCTATGGCTGTTCCCACTCCTCTGCTGGTGATCACATTTCCGTCCACCACTACCGGCTCCGTGCTGTGGCGCTTCGCCATGAGCTGATCCTCACATCCCGGATAACATGTTGCATTCTTGTCCGCAAGCACGCCAAATGCGCCAAGTGCTGTAGGTCCCGCACAGATAGCAGCCACATAACCGCCTCTGTCATTCTGTGCCTTGACCATGGCCTGAACCTTTGAATTTGCCTTGAGGTTCGGAACCCCCGGAATACCTCCAGGAAGAACTACAAGATCGCACTGGTCATCGATCTCTGATAACTTCTCATCCATCGTGACCTCCATGCCTCGCGCTCCTGTCACTGTATCCAGATCGTCAGCCGACACCATCAGGCACTCAACTCCGGCTCTTCTCAAGAGATCCACCACCGTGAGAGCCTCTACCTCTTCATAACCTGTTGCAAATAAAACTCTTGCCTTCATCGCTTTTCCTCCTTATTCGCACTCTTTACAAAACTGTCTATATCACGTCTGTCCATGCCGCTCAGGGCGCTGTTCTGATAGATACCGTCCTCAGTCACATCCCTACCAAACCACGTTGGCGGCACAAATGTATTTGCAAATTTCTCCTCCGGGAATTCAACCTCAGCATAGGTGAGTCCGCCAAATATCCCGTCGAACACGTCCAGCTCGATCTTCAATTTCCTGTCCACTTCACTGTCACCACAGGTTCCGTCTGTATCGGAAAGCGGTATTATATACCGGTCCTTCTCTATTATATTGCCGTCTGCCTTACATCTGAGATTTCTGTATTCATCCTCGTCCAGATCCATCTCGAATTCCTGCCTGCTGAGCAGTCCCTTGGATTTGACCGTGAGCACACGTCTGTCGTCCGTTCTCCTGATCCTTATGACCGGCTTCACGGACACATACATCTGTTCCATGTGCTTCACCTGATATTTTGTCAGATCGACAGGTATCTCATGTACAAGGTATTTTCTCTCTATCTCCATATATGCCTCCACCTATTCAAACCAAATGGCCGCCTTATCAGAACACATCTCCCGGCGGTATATCTCCACTCACATAGCTTCCTATAGCTTTGTTCATAAATACCATGGACACGACAAGTGCGATGATCCATACAACAAACGAGGATAACAGATATCCAAGAGCAGTGTTGACCGACATTATGAACACCGCCAGAGTCTGTGCATAGACACATATCGTAAATACCTTGCCGTAGGACAGTCCCGTGTTGAGAATTCTTGCAAGTCTATTGCCCGCTATACTGAATATCAGCGCAAGGAGAAGCTGTCTGCCCGCCGATGCCACCATCACCGCAATGAACATGATCACCATGTACATATAAAATACCGGTGTCAGTACCGCCAGCTTGCTATTGTTGAAGCCATCCGGCAGGAACATGTATTTGAGCGGTGTCTCCATGTAATCATAGCCCTTGCCATCTGAGACCATTCCCATGACTATATTCTCACTTCCTATGGCGATGTACACTCCATCCGTTTCCATGGAGTCAAGGTCAACTGACGCATTCTCCGTGTTGATGTACAGAGTAGCATTTCCTATCTCAAGCTGCATATCGTGTTCCATGTCGAGCTTATTGTCATGATATGTGAATGCCGGGATCTTATTTGTTATGAGATTCCTCAGACCTCCGACCTTGCCAACCCAGAATATGGCGTCTATTCCAAACTCTATAAATGCCAGTAAAAAGGATATGATCACCACAAACCACACTAGGCGTCCCGTCTTCAGCTTAACCAGTTGTTTGTAATTCTTCGGACTGCTGACCGCTATCGACAACTGATCGAGCAGCGTCACCTTCTTGTTCTCTTCCTGTTCTTCCATATAAATCTCCAACTCTAATAATTATTGACCGGCAAAATGAACCAGCTATTCCATCGGCTCTATGATTCCAAGCTTCACCATAGCCTTATATATTCCATCATTCTCCGCATCGTCTGTGACCATCATAACCTGTCTTTTGAGCTCCTCCGGCCCCTTCTCCATGATTATGCTGTTCGGACAATATAATAACATAGGTGCGTCATTGTTGCCATCACCAAATGCATATGCATTTTCAAGCGGAATATCAAAATAATCCAGAAGATACTGTATACCTGTCGCCTTACTGAATCCCTTGGGAACTATCTCGCAGAAATTTGAACCTCTGTCGATATAGTCAAAATGCTGTGATACATACGCGCGGAACTCAGGAACATTTTTATTGTCATCCGCGAACCAGCAGCAGAACTTGTCGAATTCAAAGTCATCCGAGTCCACATCCTCCCCAACAAATATTCCATTTGCCCGGAAGTATCTGACCATCTCTGCAAGGAGTTCATTTCCCATGTTCTGACCGTCCACGTACACCTTGTCTCTGTGCTCATACATTCCAAACATGTCATATCTGCGGCATGCATAAGCTATATCCCTGCACACATCCCTGCTGACATCATTGTGGAACAGCTCTTTGCCGTCATAGTAAATGGATGTTCCGCAGCCACACACAAAGCCGTCAAAACCCGCATCCTTGATCTCATCAGTGACATTACAGTAAACCCTGCCAGTGTTGATGAACACCAGATGTCCGTTGGCTCTCGCCTGCGCCAGCGCACGCCTTGCGCTGTCCGGGAAGTATCTCCTTCCGTCCTCGGTTATAAGCGTTCCGTCTATATCAAAGAACAATATCTTCCTGTCTGTGCTTTTCATATATTATATCCATCCTGTCATATATTTACAGGCACATGTATTATAACTACACGTGCCTGTATCTTCTGTACGCATTATATTTTCACTTGATAACCTGCGCATGCATCAGCATGCTTCATTATATCGCATTTTCTGCAGTCTGCATTACAACTGCTTCATGAGGTCGATCATCTCAAGAGCTCCCATAGCGCAGTCATAACCCTTGTTGCCGGCCTTTGTTCCTGCACGCTCGATGGCCTGCTCGATATTCTCTGTTGTAACAACTCCGAACATTACAGGTACACCTGTCTCAAGTGATACTGAGGCAACGCCCTTTGAAACCTCGTTGCACACATAATCATAGTGGCTTGTCGCACCACGGATAACAGCACCAAGACAGATAACAGCGTCATACTTGCCGCTTGCAGCCATCTTCTTTGCGATTACAGGGATCTCAAATGCACCCGGAACCCATGCAACTGTGATGTCGTCTGCATTCACATCATGACGGAGAAGCGCATCCTCTGCACCGCTGACGAGCTTTGAAACTATGAACTCATTGAATCTCGCTGCTACTATACCTATCTTTGCTCCATTTGCTACTAACTTTCCTTCTACCTTATTCATCTGATTTATCCTCCTTATTCTATATCGGAGCTTACCCAGCCCCTCCTTATGAAATATTAGACTTCGTGTAACATATGACCCATTTTCTCTTTTTTTGTCTTGAGATAAAATGCGTCAAACTTGGTTGGCTCTATCTCTATAGGAACTCTCTCCACGATCTCAAGATTGTAGCCTGCAAGGCCGTATACCTTGAGTGGATTGTTGGTGAGGAGTCTGATCTGTCTGATTCCGAGATCCACAAGTATCTGTGTTCCTATGGTGTAATCCCTTGCATCATCAGGGAAACCAAGCTTGAGGTTTGCCTCAACGGTGTCAAGCCCCTGATCCTGAAGCGCATATGCCTTGATCTTGTTGATAAGGCCGATTCCTCTGCCCTCCTGTCTCATGTACAGGAGCACGCCTCTGCCTTCCTTGGCAATGGCCTTCATGGCCGCATCGAGCTGCTGTCCGCAGTCACACTTCTGTGAGCCGAAGCAATCGCCTGTGAGGCACTCGCTGTGCACACGGCAGAGAACAGGCTTGCCGTCAGCTATATCACCCATTGTGAGTGCCACGTGATGTTCACCGTTCAGCTTGTTGATATATCCACAGATCGTAAACTCACCATACTTTGTTGGAAGCTTTGCCTTGGCTACGCACTCAACGAATACTTCATGCTCTTTTCTGTACTGCACAAGCTTCTCTATGGTCGATATCTTAAGGCCATGAACCTTTGCAAATTCCACAAGGTCATCCTTTCTCGCCATGGTTCCGTCATCCTTCATGATCTCACAGCACAGTCCGCAAGGCTTAAGTCCTGCAACCTTCATAAGATCAACTGTAGCCTCTGTGTGGCCGTTTCTCTCTATGACTCCGCCTGCAACTGCCTGAAGTGGGAACATATGTCCCGGCCTTCTGAAGTCATCCGGCTTTGCATTCTCATCCACAAATTTTCTGGCTGTGTAGCCTCTCTCCTCGGCTGAGATTCCGGTGGTTGTATCCACATGATCCACTGATACTGAAAATGCTGTGCAGTGGTTATCTGTATTGGTTATACACATCTGTGGGAGATTCAGCTTATCCGCATATGACGCATCCATAGGCATGCATATGAGACCTCTCGCCCACTTTGCCATGAAGTTGACATTCTCCGTTGTAGCAAATTCTGCTGCACAGATTACATCTCCCTCATTCTCTCTGTCCTCGTTGTCGAGCATGACAACCGGCTTTCCCGCCTCAAGATCTGCAGCGATCTCCTCTATCGAGTTGAATTCAAAACTCATCACTCTACCTCCTTAAAATATCTGTCTACATAAATCCATTTTCTGCCAGAAACTTCATATCAAGTCCTGATCTATCTGAAGCATTTCCATTTGAAAGCTTTTCATCTGTATCGTCACCTTTGTATGGCATAAGCAGTTTCTCAACATACTTTCCAACCACGTCATTTTCAAGGTTGACCACCTTGCCCGGCTTGCCATCCAGCAGCGTCGTCTCTCCCGCCGTGTGCGGAATGATCGACACCTTAAAGCATGTATCATCGACATACGCAACCGTAAGGCTTATACCGTCTATGGCTATTGAGCCCTTCTCAATGATGTATCTGAGTATCTTCGGAGAACAATCTATTGTCACCCACACTGCATTGTCCTCCCTTTTGAGCTCTCTGATCGTTCCGGTTCCATCTATATGTCCTGACACTATATGTCCGCCAAATCTTCCTCCGGCCGCCATGGCACGCTCAAGGTTCACCCTGCTGCCACCGGTAAGCTGTCCAAGTCCGCTTCGTCTCAAAGTCTCAGGCATGACATCCGCAGTAAAGATATTCCCCGATATGCCGGTTGCAGTAAGACACACACCGTTTACCGCTATACTGTCTCCAACCTGGCTTCCATGGAGAACCTTGTCTGCCTGCACCGTGATGCTGCAGGAGCTTACACCTTTATCTATCTTTCTTATAGTTCCTATCTCTTCTACTATTCCTGTGAACATGTATGACCTCTTTTCTATAAGTTCTTAAACCTTTTTGTATCTGAGCATCACATCTTCATCAAATCTTCTGACCTCGTCAAGTCCAAACATATGTGCATCCGCAGGAACATCAACACCCGTTCCGGATACCGGACTGTACTTGCCCTCGCCGCCAAATATCTTCGGGGCAATGAATACACATGCCTCATCCACAAGACCTTCAGACACCATGCTGTAGTTGAGCTCGCCGCCGCCCTCAAGCAGTATTCCGTCTATGCCTTTCCCGCCGAGGATCGTCATGAGCTGCCTTAGATCCACCTGTCCATCCACATCTTCGGTCTCTATGATGCTTACACCTTTATCCTTGAGTCTCTCACACTTTGCTGAGTCTGAAGCTCCCGCTGCCGTCGTGGCAACTATGGTCTCTATCTCCCCGGCTGTCTGTACGATCTGTGAATCCTCCGGAATCCTGAGCTTGCTGTCACAAACTATCCTGATCGGATTTCTGACATTATCAGTATCCCTGTCCGTGCTTTTCTCTATTCTGCATGTCAGCATCGGATCATCCGCAAGCACTGTTCCTATGCCCGCCATAATACCCTTATGTCTGTTTCTGAGTTCCATGACATACGCCCTTGATGCCTCACCGGTTATCCACTTGCTGGCCCCTGTGTGGGTAGCGATCCTGCCATCCATGGTCATGGCATATTTCATGGTCACATACGGCTGTTTATTTACTATATACTTAAAGAAAATACCGTTTATGGCATCGCACTCGGCTTTGAGGCAGTGTGTGTACACCTCTATCCCGGCATCACGCAGTCTCTTAAAACCTTTTCCTGCCACCATGGCATTCGGATCATCGGAACCACAGTAGACCTTTCTGATCTTGTGCTCTATGATCGCGTCCACACATGGAGGCTGCTTGCCAAAATGGCAGCACGGCTCAAGCGTCACATACATGACTGCGCCCTCGGCATCTGCCTGATCCTTAAGACTGGCAAATGCTGCGCGCTCAGCGTGGAGCTCTCCATATCTCACATGATATCCCTCTCCTATGATCCTGCCATCCTTCACTATGACAGCACCTACAAGCGGATTTGGATTCACTGCTCCAGTGCCGCGCCTTGCAAGCTCTATGGCACATCTCATATATGACGGATCAAATTCATCATCTATATCATATTTTTCCATATGACCACCATCCTACTTAATACCTTTACAGACAGACTATCGGATATTGCTCATTCAAGCCTCCGAAGTATCTGTTCAAAACACAAGAAAAAACCCCGAAGATAACTTCGGGGTTTTCTCTTGTTCAGGTATCCATCACCGAAATCCATCACAACGGACTTCCATCAGATACCCTGTTCTGAATATATAATACTTCTCTCATCCAGACTATACTGTCGGTCCCGGAATCACACCGGATCATGCCTCATGGCTCACGGACTTAAGGTTTCCCTAACACCGTCGGTGGAGAATTGCACTCACCCCCGAAGATCTATCATCGTATGCAGTTGTCTCTTAAAAACGACTATATTGTATTCCATATGCCAACGGAATGCAACTGTTTTTTATGATGTATTTTACCGATAAATTTTAAAGCTGTGAATTGAACAGGCTCTTTATCTTGTAGATAATATCATCACTGTCCGCATTTATAGATGCCGCCTCATTTATTCCTGAGAGCTTTGTAAGCTCATCCGTGTCAGCATCTCCGCCGTAACCTATCGTGTATACAGGTATGTTCGACTGTCTGAGCGCACTTGTTATCTCATCCATGGAATATCCCACATTGGCATATCCATCGCTGAGAAGGAACAGCATACACTTTGCATCCGGGTGCTCTGCCTTTGCATCGGTTATCATCTTCATCGCAACCACAACGGCATCATACGAAGCCGTTCCGCCTGAAGCCATCAGATTGTTGACCGATCCCTGGAAATATGATCTCTGGTTCAGGTCAAACTGGGCGATCGGAACCTCCACTGTAACTGAGCTTGAGTAGCTGACAAGCCCAACATAATTGTTGTCATTGATATACTGCGCACCGTTTGTCAGACTGTTCTTGAGCTGGTTCATAGGATCTCCGTCCATGGAACCGCTGCAGTCCGCAACAA
The DNA here is from genome assembly GCF_040227395.1 of Coprococcus sp. RTP21428st1_C9_RTP21428_210409. Classification (NCBI taxonomy): domain Bacteria; kingdom Bacillati; phylum Bacillota; class Clostridia; order Lachnospirales; family Lachnospiraceae; genus Coprococcus; species Coprococcus sp. RTP21428st1_C9_RTP21428_210409. The sequence goes on along the minus strand of NZ_JBEHVV010000062.1, from coordinate 5,765 downwards.
ACACCGCGATGATGTCCTTGCCGTTATCCTTTGTCTTCTTGTATGTCTTGAGACCCTGTGTGACCTGTGCACCGGAAAATTCTTCCGTCGCAGTATAATCATCGTTGGCATTGAAGCCCTTCTTTGTCGCGATCGTCTGCATATCATCACTCTTGCAGTAATCCACAACGAGCTGTATGGCCTCAAGCTCTGATGCAGACTTTCCCGACTTATTACATATGTATACAGGATTGTCATGTCTCACGCCAAATGCAATGAAATCATACATTGACACGAGATTGCTGTCATTGATATATGCCTGATACTCTGACAGCATAGCATCGAGTGTTCCGTTTGATGCACTATCTCTCATCTGCTGTGTTGTATATGCAACGTATGGTATGTTTGAGTTAAACTTTGTAAAGTTATCTTCTCCGTCCTGAAGCAGCGTGAGCAGGAGGTTAAGTCCTGTGGCACTTGTCTGTGGGTTCGTGTATCCCATGGTGATCTTGTTGTCCTGAACGGCCTTTATGGCATCGGCAGCAGTAGTGTAACCGCTGTCCTTCTTCACAAGGATTCCCGCTGTATTTCCAACCAGTCTGTCCGCGTAAAGCTCAAGGCTGCCGCTGTTCGACATCGCATACTCTCCGAACAGGGTGTTGCTCGGGGTGTACAGATCCGGGAGATATTTGCCGGAAATGATATAGTCAGCGGCTGTACCGGATGGCACTGATCTCACGCTCATCGATACCGACTTGCCGTCCGCTGTCTTCACACCAGAACCGTTGAAGGAATTTGCAACATCTATAAGCCATGAGTCGTTGTCCTTTCCCGCCTTCTCACCTGATGTAAATATCTCTATATCTATGTCTCCATTGCCCTCAACTGCCAGTGGATATTTGTCTATCTCAGGCAGCTCCGCATACAGATCCGGAGTGTCCAGAGTGACCGTACCCTTTACAGGGGTCGCTTCGCTTACATCGAGATCCGCATATAACTCATCAAGAGTCATATCCGATCTTGATGATCCTCCATTTCCACCGCCTGCTATGTTGATAACCTTCCTGCCGACTATTCCGATAATGACCGCGATCATCGCAATTATCACCAGCACTCCGACTACCACTAATCCTTTTGTCCTCTTATCCATTTCTTCCTCCTTTTACATTCCCTGACTGTGGACATCCTGCCTCATGCCATTCATGCACTCTATGACATCATCCACATATTTCATATCCAGCGAGCTCAGGTTGGTGTCAATATCAACCATCTTCTCCACCAGAATATTGAATTTTCTCACCAGCTCGTCGCCCTGTCTGCACAGATTGTCGAGGTATACCGGCTGGGGTCTCGTGTAATAATCGTATGTCTGTATAAAGCCTATGGCACTGTCCATGTTGCTCTGTGCCTGCTGCTTTATATCCTCGTACAGATTGCGGACACCACTGCCCTCCTCCACATTCTCCTGGAAGTATTCCTCCCTGGACATTATGCTCTCATACTGTCTGTTGAGTCTCTCTATCTGTGCATCAAACAAATGTCCCCTGGCACTGTCCTTGAGCTTCTCCGTCGAGCGTCTTCCCTTGAGTATATGTACATTTGCTGTTATGGTGAATGTCAGCCACACTACACTGATCACAACACCTATAGCTATTCCCACCATACTATCAGCCAGCACAAACATTACTATTGCCAGTATGAACATTATCAAGCCTATGATAT
>NZ_JBEHVV010000062.1:0-3913 GCF_040227395.1 Coprococcus sp. RTP21428st1_C9_RTP21428_210409 | reverse complement strand
AATTCCTTCTTCTCATTTCTTATGAGCATGACCGCAAACTCCCTGTCCGTCTCCTCCGCGCAGGACAGCAGTTCATGGTAATCCACCGGCCTATCCTCATATATTCGAAGCGCAACAGCCTCCGGCACAACAATAAACGTCATGGACGTGTGCGTCTTATCCTCTATGTATATCTCCGCCTTGTCCGCAAATTTTGCAAATTCCTCCGCCTGAGTCTGAAAGCCTCCACTCTGAAGCTCCGCCAATATCCTGTCTCTGTCCTCCATGAGACTGTCGAGATACAGATAGCCCTTCAGCAACAGGAGTCCCATAAGTCCATCTGACATATTGAAGTCAAGTATACAGCCATGTCCCTCGTCACTGTCTGTCAGTACATGACACACGCACTCCGCTATATCCTCATCGCTGAGTCCGCTGTATTTATACGCCTGCTCAATCCCATCATTTGTTATGAGCACGGTCTCTACATTTCCCCTTACAGACTTTTTCTTCCTGATGCTCTCAACAGGACGTGCAGCTATCTTGAACGCCTTCAGCGCATTTACAGCATCATCTATGCTCTTCTTCCCTGATATAGAGGTCTCAAACCGTCCCTGATCCGTAGCTGCCGCCTGCACATTCCTGTATATTCTTTGTACAGAGATCTTATTTCTCCTCATTATCGCACTTAAAATGTCAATATCTGACTTCTGACCGGCCAGATATCTCTGAAGCTCCGCTCTGAGCTTTCTCCTGAAATCAAGCTCGTACTCAGTGTTGGTTATATCCGTTCCTGAATACCACCGTTTCTCCAGATATTTGTAATTATCCGGATCCCTCAGTCTGTCCAGCGCACTGTTCTTCAGACTGTTCACACCTTCCTCATCGGTCTCCAGCTCACAGGCAAGTTCCGGCACACTGCATCTGTCATGTCTGTAGCCATAGAGCTTATCTATCACTATCTTCTCCCTGTAATTCAGTTTGTCTATGAGTTCATCGAACATCCGCCTGCACATACCATCCTGTGAATAGGACAGCGTATCCGCCTGCACCCCAAATACAGAACTGTACAGTGCTTCATACGGACTGATAACATCCAGCATATATTTATTATTTTCTTTTCTTAGAACATACGCCCTGTGCAATATCCCACACCTCATTCTATATAAGTTCTTAATCCAATATGCAAACTGGCATACATATCTGATATGCCCATCATCATTTTTACTTATATCTGAACTTAATCATTTTTATTATACATGTTTTGCCACAAATTAAAAACATAAAAGTGACGGGATATGGTATTTTATTATTTTATTAAGTGTTTATACAACTGTCTGTCCACCTGTGGTATAATGAATCGACAACAAACTGGGAGGATATCTATGATCAGATTTTTGCCGGATGAATACTATTCATCCACATACAAGATAGATTTCAAAAAGTATTACGACATGGGATACAGAGGTATACTGTTCGACATAGACAACACTCTTGTGAGACATAATGAGCCGGCCACATCCAGAGCGATCCAGCTCATGGAACAGCTCAAGGCCATGGGCTTCAAGGTATGTCTGGTATCCAACAACAAGGAGCCAAGGGTTGCCGCTTTCAACAAAAAGATGAAGGTGAATTACATATTCAAAGCCGGCAAACCATCGAAAAAGGGCTACATCCGTGCCATGAACGAGATAGGCTGCAACATAGACAACACGATCGCCGTGGGCGACCAGATCTACACTGACATCATCGGAAGTGCCAGCCTTGGCATACACACTATCCTTGTCAAGCCTATAGACACAAGCCACGAGGAGATACAGATCACCCTCAAGAGGATCATTGAAAAGCCGTTTATTTTCTACTTCAGGAAAAAGCATGGCATGGTAAGATAATTTCTGTTATTCATAACGCAACACAAAAGGCCGTATTCACATATCTGCCTGATATGTGAATACAGCCTTTTATTAAATATCTCAGTAACATATACGTTCTGTCATGATGTTACACATCTGTGTGATCCACAGAACGTATGTTAGTCGTTGTACACCTTCTTGAACTCTGTGTATCCCTCTGACTCCAGCATGTTTATCTGCTGCTTCATGTTCTTTCTCATCATCTGGATAGTCACTGTCTTACCTGCCTGGCGAAGTTCCTTTGCCTCCTTGAAGATCTCAAGCTTCTTGTCCAGTGTCACATCCTTGTGAATGAGGATAGCCACGTTGTCAGAATCTATCTTGTATCCATTCTCAAGCTTGTCCTTGAGTATGGTGATTATTCTCTCAAAACCTATTGAAAATCCTGTTGCAGGGACATCCTGTCCACAGAAGTTTCCAACCATCTTGTCATATCTTCCGCCGCCGGCGATGGAGAAGTTGTAGTCATCTATTGTAACCTCAAAAATAGGTCCTGTGTAATATCCCATACCTCTCACAAGAGTAGGGTCAAATACGATCTTTACGCCATCTGCAACCATGGTCTTTGCACTTGATATGATCTCGTCCATATTGGTTATAACCTTTGGATCAAGGCACTCAGCGTCTATGTCCCTACAGAACTCAGCGCAGCTCATATCTCCAAGGTTCTGGTATATCTCAAGATACTTGTCCACCATCTCTGCGTCGTATCCGTTCTCTGTGAGCTCTGCTCTTATGCCATCCAGACCTATCTTGTCATACTTGTCAAGGCTGATGAGTATTGAAGCAATGTCTTCCTCTGCAAATCCCGCATTCTTCGCAGCACCACGGAGTATCTGTCTGTCGTTAATGTGGATAGTAAAATCTGTTATTCCCACCTCAGAGAATATTCTTGAGAGCATATCGGATGTGGCTGCCACAAGCTCTATCTCCGCAAGGTTTGTATTGTCACCAAGTATATCTATATCGCACTGGGTGAACATTCTGAATCGTCCCTTCTGTGGCTGATCCGCACGGAATACAGGTCCGATCTGGAGTGCCTTGAATGGGCTTGGAAGCTGCTCCTTGTTGTTCGCATAATATCTTGAGAGTGGAAGTGTAAGATCGTATCTGAGTCCGCTGTCTGCCAACTCTCCCTTACCTGCATCGATGGCTCTCGCAAGGTCTGCGCCTCTCTTCATCACCTTGAAGATAAGCTTCTCATTGTCACCGCCCTGCTTGCTTGTAAGATTCTCTATATGTTCCATAACAGGAGTCTCTATCTGTGTAAATCCAAATCTGGAATAACTTGTCTTGATCATTGAAAGCACATGCTCTCTAAGCCTCATATCAGCCGGAAGCTGATCACACATACCTTTTACCGGTGTCTTGATGAATTTTGCCATTTCTTATCCTCCTGATCTTATATCTTTATTAAATCCAACCTATTCTAGCATATACAACTATATTTTTCCACCCTTAAAAAGAACACCGGAACAAACTTATAGTTTGTTCCGGTGCTTTTCACATAATATATTGATATTTTTAATTGTCCTGTAATATCAGATTACTTGAGAAGATCATAGTTGAGCTTCTTGATAACAAGGAAGGCCTTGTTTCTGAGTTCCTCACCTGAGAATTCATCAAGCTGTACATTCATATCCCAGTTGTACTTCATGAGTGTATTCATAAGATCCTCAATGTAATCCTTTACATACTTGACGTTGCTCTCACTCTTATCCTTGAGCTGGACAACTATATTGTCTATAGCCTCGATGATTCCTGACTCCTGCTTCTCTAGTGCCTGTCCTGACTCATCGTTGAGCTCTATAACCTTACCTGTCTTGGTTATGATGACCTTCTTGTTAGGAGCTGCAGCAGCCTTGCTCTTCTTGTTGATCATATGGTTGATACACTTGATCAGACATGCTACAGAGTATGTCATCTCCTCGTTTGATGGCTTGTCTATTCCCTTGAGAGTGTGCTGATGGTACAGGTACTCTGACTTGCACAGCATCTCCTCAACAATAGCTACCTTACAC
>NZ_JBEHVV010000061.1:0-16920 GCF_040227395.1 Coprococcus sp. RTP21428st1_C9_RTP21428_210409 | reverse complement strand
TTACAGCCTCTTTGTACGACATAGGTGAGCCATTATCTGTAATTATATTTGACGCTTCTGTTGTGGTTACCTCAGTGGTTGTTACTTCTGTTGTGGTTTCTTCTGTTGTCACTTCTGTTGTTGCCTCTGTTGTAGTTGCTTCTGTTGTTGTCGCCTCTGTCGTTGTCTCCTCAGTTATTACCTCTGTAGATAACACTCCAGAACCTGATTTACCATTATTTCCACAGGAGCACAATAATGCAATTCCTAATACTGCACAGGATCCTATTATTGTTTTTCTTAATTTCATCATCTCTTCGCCTCTTTCTCAGCAGATTGCCGTATATTATTCAAATTATAAATAAGTTTCTAGTATGCCTCCCCTCTTTTTGATTCTTTTATTATTTTTTACTCATGTAGCTCTTCTGAACTATAGGAGTTACAACGCCTATCTCTATTTGACCCATGTCAAAACCATACGGCGTTAACATCCATATAAATTCGATTTTTAATCTGTTAACACCAGTTATATTCAAATCAAAATTCTGAGGCAGAACACCACTCTTAACAACATCCGATGAATATAGCAGCTCACCGTCGCCATATATTTTTACTTTACCAGCCGCAGAGGATTCAGCATTATCCTTACAGTCATAATGTAATACAACCTTACCTGACAACTTGTCATACTTACCGCCGAGTAAATATTCTATTTCGCTGCTTTCCGAGTCTGAAAACATATATCCTCCAGATTCACTAAGTAATATACCGGAAGAATAAGAAGTTCCAGTGTTATCCTTATCTATTCCAGCCCACTTATGTATGTCGCTATCCTTGTAAAATTCATCCAAATCAGAGAGCGACACAGGCTCAAAACTAGAAATTCTTTCAAGCTCATCTAATAACTCTACATCTTTACCAACTATATTTATTGCATCGTTAATTACTTTTTTTGCTGTATCATATTCATTATTTTTTGTATGAGTTTCTGCCTTATCTATTGCAGCGTTAATACATTCATTTTTAGTTTCTGCTTTCTTTACCTTATATGAGTCATCCTTAAAATAATTTTCCAACTCATCATATATACCTATTGCATCAGACCAGTCCTTTTCTTTCTCATATGATGCAGCTTCACTCTCCATATAATCCCTATATGTTTTTTCCACATCTTCTATTTTTCCGCTAAGTGACCCATCATCATACACTTTCATAGCGCTCTTATATACATCTATTGCCTTAAGATATTTTTTATCTTTAACGTATATTTCTGCCTCAGCTACAGTCATCTCTATAAATTTTGTCTCAGATTCCTTTATCTTATTTTGAGAATCATCGTAATTAGTATCATTTACAGATACTTTTTCATAGTAGGGAATTGCCGCACCATATTTTTCTGAATTATATAATTCCTCTGCTTTATCATAATTGAGCTTTGACTTTCTTAGATCCGCTAAATCTGCTTTTTTCTGAGTTATATATTGTTCAACTTCCTGATTATCCGTCTCAATTCCAGACAATCCATCTACTGCAGCCTCATAATCTATACTCCCGGAATTGTATGATTCAACATAATTTTCTGTTTCTTCTTTTGCCTGTTTTACAGTTGTACATCCATACAACAGAGGCAAAGTAATCACACACAGCACAGATAAAATTATTACTTTACTTTTCATTCCCATCCCCCTATTCATTAAGATTTCTCAGAATTTGATTGTTTACATCACAAACAGTATCCATCTGAGAATCATCAAGATATCCATCTGCCCTCATATATTTTGTCATACCAAGCATCAAAAAATCAGAATGAATTTTTTTGGTAGAAGTCTGTGATGCTACAACATCCCAATCTTCTGAATTCTCATTCCAGTCAACTGTTACATAAATATAATCTGTTGTAAGATCATTATGCCAAAATTGAACATAATACTCCAAAGCATCAAGTTCATCTACACAATAATAAAAATCGTAATCAGGATTGTACATATCTATTTGTTCACCAGCACTTACAAGCATGACCGTTTCAACATTTGCATAATCCGTTCCCTGTTGACGATTGATATAATTCAGAAGTTGTCTTGGTGTCAGATATGGAGACTTATTATATTCAAATTTAGATGATGTATATTCTGCATTAGCCCATACCAAATAATATGTTGTGTTAAATAATCCCTTAACTTTATAATTAAATCTAATATTATCTACATACAGTTTTCCCAGACTGCTTTCATATGAAAATTCACAATTTACTTTTATTTGATTTTCACTTGTGGTTATCTCATAGTCTGTTATATGCCCCTCCCCAAATCCATCTACATCTTTATAGTTGCCCATCAATGAGCCACTTACTTCGAAGTCTTTTATATCTCTTTCTATTTTTTCAGGAGTAATCCTCATATATAGTTCAGAAATGTCATATCTTTTTTTATAGAAGTATCCAACTACAATCAACCCTATAACTATAATAACTACAACATTTATTGTTAGCACTGTCACAACTGTTTTATTTTTTTCCCTATTCATATACTCTCCTCACTTCATCGTTAAAATTTAACTTATAAGCATTATAACGAATATACGTCATATTTTCAACCTTTATAACGTATTTATATATCTAACTTTCATTTCATGAAACTGTAAAATAATTATCATGCGAGGTAGAATATATGAATAACAACGAAATTCTAAAAAAAATAGAAACATATATGAAATTAAGGAACTGGTCTATCTACAAATTGGCAAAAGAAGCTGATATTCCTTACTCTTCTTTAAACTCAATGTTCTTGAAGAACACACAGCCCACAATTCCTACATTAGAAAAGATTTGTTCCGGATTAAATATCTCCATGTCTGATTTTTTCTCCGACAAACATGCTGAAAACATTCCTTATATGAGCCTAACAGAAGATGAGCAAGAGTTATTATCTCTATACAACAAATTATCAAAATCTGACAAAAAACTTTTTATGTACTACGCTCGAGGATTTGCTAAATCAGATTTATCTACCAACGATTCTGAATAAATTATTTGTTTCATATTATGTTATAGATAAGAAAAAGCGCAGGTGAAAACAATTCACCTACGCTTTTACATTTTTGCCATAATCTATTTTTTTCTTACTCTCTGTTCTTCAGCACCTCAGCCGGCACGATCTTGTTCAATCTGCCGACCAGAACTCTGTTGATTATAAAATACAGGACAAGTATTCCGCCGTAAAGCGCAGCCCAGAGCCACGGGGCAAATGTCAGCTTGACACCGCAGTTTACATTTGACACCAGAGAAGGATACACTGCACTCATTATGAGCTTTGCAAGTGGCAGGCATATTGCTGCTCCGATTGCGATTATGAAGAAATTGCCATCAAGATATAGCTTTCTGATCTCCTTCGTCCTGAAACCAAACACCTTTATCAATGAAATTGAGAATGCTGATCTGTCAATCATGACCTTCATCATCAAATACATTACCACTACGAATATAAGTGTCGAGATAATAACTATCATAACAACCATACTTCTCATCTGATCTGCAAATATTCCGGCAGCCGACTCTATATCGGCCTTTGTTGTGGTTGCGTAAAGTCTTGCAGGATCAACCCCCAGGTCCTTGTCTGCAAACACTACATTGTACTCATTACTTCCAGCTCCGAACAGTTCCCTTGCATCATCTATAGTCATGAAAACATAAAATGCCGGAGTATACTGTGTCACACTGTCCACTGTAAAGCCATAATCTATATCATTCTCCTCGTCGTGGAGCACGATTTCGTCACCCACACCATAACCATATTTCTCAGCAAATGATGATGATATGGCAACTCTGTTCTTGCCATCCTTAAGGTCAACATCAAAATACTTAGTATTCTTTGAAAGTCCAAGAACTGTCACATCCCAGTTGTAACCGTATATCTCTTTCTTCAGAGTCTTTGCATACGCTGCCTCACCGCCCTCTGGAGGATTCTCTGTAGGATATTTGTATGTATACATATATTCATAATGGGTATCCTCCACATTCTGCTTCTTGACCTTTGAACAGAAAGTTGCAGTGTTAAGACTTAACATCAGGCATATGAGGGCTATGAACATTCCGATCACAACGGTCAATCCTGTTCTCATCTCTCTGAGCATCTGCCTGACTCTGAATCTTCCGACAAATCCCATGTCTCCTAGATCGACATTGCTGCCCTTCGGCTGCTTGACCTCATTTTTTATGAGTGAAAGAGCCGTCTGTGAGAGCTTCTTTCTTATAACAAAATAGTTTACAACTATCGCTGCCAGTGGCGGCATCACGATACCGTACACTACAAGAATCGGCGGAATCTTTACATCCATATCAGGGATCGAATAATACGCATATGCATCTGCCATCTGCACAGGGATTCCCACATTACTTATCCCGATCAGGAAACCGATTATGCCTGCAACTGTTGTGACTATGACCGGAAGTGTAAGGTAGTGCATCATGAGATCTCTTCTCTTGACACCAAGGGCATAGAGCGCGCCTATGACGCTGCTCTCCTTCTCTATTCCATGTACAACGAATACCGATATGACATATGTGAACAGGAGCATGAGAAGCACTCCGAAGAAATATCCCGCCTGTACATTGATCTGCTGGTCGTCAGCGGCTCCACCTGTTCTCGGGTTGTCATCACTTGTCACAAATGATGTGATGTTGGCAAGATCTGTGTCATAATCCTTGAGGAATGAATCAGTCTCCTTCTTGAGCTCTGCCATTCCATCCGCCAGTTCATCCGAGCCATCCTTTGCCTCTGCAGCTCCATCGGTATAGTCCTTAATACCGTCCTTGAATGCCTTGATGCTATCGATGTCACTCAGAGCACTCTCGATGCTCATCGCCACTACTCCGCCCTGGCTGTCGGCGATCTTCTTCATCTCGTCGCTGTAATTATCCTCTGTGAGTTCTGTGTCAAGGCCGAACGCTGACAGAGACGAAGCCGCCTGCTCAAGATATGCATCAAACAGCTCCTGTGCCGCATTGTTTAGCTTTCTGTTGTTGTCAGTGAGTTCTCCGAGTCCATCCGCAAGCTCATTTGCACCTGACTTAAGTTCCTTTATGCCATCCTTGAAATCATTTATGGCTGCGCCAGTTCTATCCCAGTATTCCTGGAAATACTCATCATCTATCCTATCTGTGTCGACCTTAATGTCCCCAAGAGCATCCTTCACATCATCACAGGTGGTCTTGCCCTTAAGTCTGAACGCATACAGATAAGTCTCCGTCTTGACACTCTCGCCTGTCGAATGAAGTTTCTCATATGCGTTCTCTGTGACAAATACTGTTCCGAACACCTTGCTGTCAACTACAGTATCTGACATCTCCTTGAAAAGAGCATTGTAATCAGGGGATGTTCCTATTCCTGTCACCTTGAAGTCATTTCCTGCTATCTGTATCGTATCTCCAACCGACACATCATTTACCTGACTGAATCTCTTCTCAACAACTATCTCATCATCAGCCTCCGCAAGATTTCCCTCATCACATTCCACAAGATCTATGTTCTCCCTGTTGGCAAATACCCTCAATGTCTTGCCATCCATGACCTCGTAGTCCTCGTAGAACATCCCCTCAACCTCTGCGCCAGCATCCTCAAGCTGGGAGATCTCATCATCGCTCAGTGGAACGAATACGGAAAACTGACCATCCTCTATCTTATTTGCCTCGTCATGTGTCTCGCCATTGTCAATGATCGCATATCCGGCTCCTATCAGCGAGACAATGACATACATACCCATGATGATAAGAAATGCAAGTGCTATGTATCTGAACAGATTATTCTTCAGATCCCTCAGAACCCTTTTTCTCAAAACCTTCTGCATATTACAAATCCTCCAATTCTGACGCTGGAACTCTCACTTCGTTCTCATACTCCTTGCTTATAAGGCCATCCTTTATGAAGATAACCTTGTGAACCATATTCTTGATGGAATTGTTATGTGTTACTATCAGCATGGTCGTTCCATACTTCGCATTTATCTCCTCGAGAAGAACAAGAATATCTCTGGATGTCTTGGAGTCAAGAGCTCCTGTCGGTTCATCACAGAGGAGGAGTTTTGGATTTTTAACCAGAGCTCTCGCTATAGCACATCTCTGCTGCTGTCCACCTGAGAGCTGTGAAGGGAACTTGTTCTGATGCTCCGTAAGTCCCAGTGTCTCGATCAGGTCATCCATAGGAAGCGGATCATCAGTCAGATACTCACATACCTGTATGTTCTCTCTCACCGTGAGGTTTGGAACTAGATTGTAGAACTGAAATATGAATCCCAGATTATCTCGTCTGTAATCTGAAAGCTGGTCGCTTGTCATGCCAAATATCTCTGTGCCGTCAACCTTTATCGAACCTGAATCCATGGTATCAAGACCACCTATACAGTTCAGAAGTGTTGACTTACCTGAACCTGACGTTCCCTGTATAACACACATCTGTCCTTTTTCAACACCTGTGTTTATACCTTTAAGCACCTGCACATAGCTTCCACCCTCTCCATAGCTCTTCTTTACTCCTGACACTTCCAAATACATAATTTTTCCTCCTTTATGATATCCTCGTTGTTCTAATTTTCATTTACTTTATTTTTTATAGCAATCCATTACACTTTAGTAGCTATTCAAATGTTCATTTGCATACATAACGCTGTTATGGTTTAAGCCTTTTTTTAGGTCTTCCCTGTAATTCGGAAGACCTGTAATAAGACATAATGGGAATTTGATTCCCCTGTACCACATTTTTCATTTTACTGTTTTCAATTTTCTATTCCGGTCAAATCTTATTCTGGATCCTGCCACGGCTTAACCAGGCCATACCAGCCTGAGATCAGATATTTCATACCTGTCTCAACGAACTTCAAGGCATCCTTCTCATTGTCAATATGTGTCACCATGAATATAAACATATCAATCTGTGAATGAGACATCCAATGTACCACATTCCTGTCAACCATCGGTGTTCCATAAGCCCTGCACATCGCCTCACATATAAATGCATTGTGTGCATCCATCTGATCCACTATATTGTCTGGCATGCTCTCCATGCTGGATCCCTGTGACTTCGTAAGAACAAGAAGCACTTCTTCTCTATGCATATAAATCTCATGCACTATGTTCCTGGCCGACTCAAAATCACTGTCCTCATTGTGGTCTGATGCCATGCCATTGTTCATCTCGTCCACCTCAACGGAAAAATGCTCGGTCAACACAGCGTTGAGTCTGTCCATCATGTGTCCCACAACATTGCAGAACAGATCGTCCTTATCCTTAAAAAAGAAATATAAAGCTCCGGTTGTAACTCCTGCCTTCTGACATATATTTCTAAGTGACGCACCCATAAATCCCTTATCCACGAACTCTTCCTTGGCACACTTTAGAAGTTCTTTCCTCGTCTCGCTGTCATGTTGTATTTTCTTTGCCATAATCCTCACCCATTTAATTATAATATAAAATAACATAACAGTGTTACGTTTAATAACACCGTTATGTTAAAACAAATCGATCATTTTGTCAACTATTTTATTTATTATACATATCGCTATAAATTCTGTCTATAGTCTCATCACGACTCAACTTATCGTACAGATAATAGTCAGAATCTGATTTAAATGATCCATACACATCCTCAGATTCCAATATCGGTGCCATAATCGACAATTTGTCGCTGTTTTCTTTTCTCATAGCATCTGCCTGTACCTCAAATCCAGTCAGCATATCATGCTCATCAAGAACAGCAAGTGCCGAACTGCTGATCGGAACACCCTTTTCTGTTCCCTGTCTTAAAGTCATTTCCTCACCGTTCAACAGATAATTCAACAGCTTTGCGGCCGCTTCTGGGTGTTCAGTATTATTACTTATCGCATACATTGTTGCAGGTTTAACAAACCAGCCTAAAGATTTTGCCCCCGGCTCACATATGTATTCTCCTATTTTTACATCATATCCATTTTCCTTCAAAGGATCACAATATCCTCCTGCATCACTTACCCACGCAAGAGTGCCGCCAACCTCACCGCTGGCAAAAGCATTCCTGTTAAATGAATCTACAGACATTAAGACTTTTTTATCAAGTAGTTCCTTATAAAAATCCAACATGTCACCTATCTGTTCCTTATTCAGATTCAATGTGCCATCAGATTTGACCGGATCATTTCCGGTTGTCTGTATATAATGTGAAAGCAGCATAAAAAATAATGATTTTTTTGTCATGCCCAGAGGATATACCCCATCTTTGCTCATGATTCTGGCTGCATCAAACAAGTCATCCCATGTTCTGGGAATACTAAGTCCATATGAGTTCCAAAGAGTCTCATTATAATAAAAAGTCTCCGTATTGAACGCGATAGGAACAGCATTTAATTTTCCATTTTTTGTTCCAAAGGCAAGCTCTTCTTCAGTATAGTTTTCAAAATCAATATAATCCGAAAGCGTATTAAGATCATAAAAGCCAGATCCGTCAGAAGAATATGTATCAAGCCAGCCATAATTTATGAGCATAACATCCGGAGTCTCCTGTGATTTCATATATATATGCTGTCTTTTCTCGTATCCATTCCACACACCATATTTGCATTTGACGTTTATTTCTGGATTTTCTTTTTCAAATATATCAACAGCATCCAGTGTGTACTGGTTTCTACTATCATCGCCCCACCAGGAATATTCTATAGTTATCGTATCCCCGACAGCCATATCTGTTTTTTGCTCTCCGCAACCACTAATTACAAAAAGCAAAAAAAGCATCATCAAAACCGATAATCCTCTTTTGTGATTTTTAATTATATGTTTCATCTGTTTCACCTCTGATCAATCCTGATTATCAACGAACCAGCTATACTGACTTTTTCCGTTTCTCTTTGATTTATACAAAGCGGTATCAGCCTTCTTCATCATGCTTTCATAATCAGATGAGTTCTCTCCATCTACTATGTAAACACCTGCTGATAACGAAAGATTACATTCAGTATATTGTTTCGAAATCGTTCTGGTAAAATCTTCAGCCAACAGTCTCAGCTCAAATTCCATTTTCTTTCTAACACTTTCCAAAGTCCATCCAGTAAACTTCCTGTACACTGCAAACTCATCACCACCTACCCGTCCGATCACGGAATCTGCTCCAAGCATTTTTGTGAAGAGTTCAGCAGTTTTAGACAGAACCACATCCCCTTCTCCATGACCCAAAGTATCATTTACCTTTTTAAAATTGTCCATATCTATCATTATAAACACATGTGTGACTGTTTCTGACTTTTCCTCAAGACAGGATCCAACAACTTCTCCAAACGAAGCTTTATTCATAAGTCCTGTAAGCTGGTCATATTCAGCCTTTTGCTTTAATTCCTCAATAGCTCCGGAAACAGGTGTATATATTCTTTTCAATACAATGCTTCCTGTCACAACAACCAATAAAGCCAGCACAAGAGTTGCTACAAATGAATACAATTTCAATCTCCCTACTTCTTTGAATATCTCAGATTCACCTATGTAAGACACTACTCTCCAGCCATTTGAACATTGTGCTACGGATATAACATATCCATCCGAATTTGTCTGATATTCGAAGTCGTCATTTTCCTTTGGAAGGTTCACTTCAATTTTTTCTCCAACGCATTTTGCATTATTTGAATACGCAACTTCCTCGGAATCATTTACAAGACACACCCTCATATCCTTGAGTTCATGACTTAAATTCACCACTGAACTTAGTTCCCTGCTATAGAAAGAAGTTACGATCACAGCATTTTCATTAAGTTTCTTGACGTAGAAAAGCCTGTCTGGACTGTTTAAATAATCAAAAAACCAACCGGACATTGTCTTCTCGTCATTTATATGTCCAGTAAAATATGTATATATTCCTCCATCCGGAAAAGCCTGAAGTGTTGTGTTGGAAATCCATCCCACGCTCTTGTCATTGGAATATACGACACCAAAATCTGTAAAGTTGTCAAACACACCAAGGTCACTTATCCTATTCTGAATCGCCGCTTCCTGCTGTATTCTGGTAAATTCATCCAGACTATCATCTGTGGCATCATACTCACACAGCTGATCATCGGAGAAAAAAAGAGCCACTGTATCTTCTATACCGACAAGATAATTGTCGACGTTGTATCCAAGCTGTTGGTTGTTAGACGATATAAGATTCACTATCTTGCTTCTCATATTATCAACTGCCTGTTTTGTTATGATAAAAGATATCATACCTGCTGTGGCAACAACAGCAGCCAGGAAGATGATAGCGAATCTCCTCCTGGCTTTGCTTATCTCATATTCAGTTCTGTTCCTGCTGTTTGCTGACATATCTTTCTTCCCCCGTGTTATATACATAGCTATTATATAACAACTATTATTTGTAAATTGTCAATCTTTTTTCTTTCCGTAATCTTTACACGCTAGTATCCATATTGCACTCATTCCACAAAATCCTACTATACTCACCAACACTCCTGGCCAAAATAATGGATATTTAAACTTTATGTTTGTCACTCCTGTTCCAACACACAGCATATTATTTTCATCCATTATCTCCGAATCAGATACGAAAATATCCTGATATGCAAGAGTAGTATTTATCACGGCTCCATCAGCAATATCTGCCGGAGCATCATTTACTGTTATCACCATTCCACCGTCCGTTATCTCACTACTTATAGGAATCAGCGTTCTCTCAGGAAGATCCTCCGGGCTCACGCCAAGAATATCCTCAACTATCTTCTCTGCACCGCTGTCCCCTGTCACACTATAATAGTACAAAAGATTCAGTCCCACATATTTGATATTCTGACTGTTCTCGTCCGTGGCTGCAAATGCAAGCTGTTCCATCTCATAAGCGAATGTACCTGTCACGTTCATGGCTCCGGTTATATATCCGGTATTCCACTCTGACATATCATCAGGAAATCCTGTAGTAGATATCTGCTCACCGTCATAGCTAAAAATCGGATAGCTGGACTTTAATGATACAGACATATCCGTAACTCCAAGAAATACATGCTGCCTCGTTGCGCTGTCCGCTGGGACATGTGTCATGTCTATGACAACATTTACACCAGAATCCGCAAGAGATCTCACCATCTCCTCAGCCTTCTGTCTGGTGTCATATGAGAATCCGGTCAAAATTACAGTATGGTAGCTTTTCAGTTCGTCCGTAGAATAATCCTCTATATTTGAGGACATTCCTGCCTTAAAAGAAGGAAATGCAAGGGTTATCCCATCCGCATAGTCACCTATGACAATGCCATCATACTGCGTGACAACACCGAACTTCTCCGGACCATCAAGCTTAAACAGGCACACCTTATCCGACTCATATGTCAACGTGTAGCCACTCTTCTTTGCGCTTGCAGTGACATCATCGAGAGTCTTTCCCTTTGCACCTATATACTTTCTGTCAATTGCAACTGTATCGTCTCCAAGCTCGACCGATCTGTCAAACAGATAATCATACTGTTCATTCTCAAGTGCCTGGTTGAGCAGCATTATGTTGTCAGCGGTCGCAGCCCCCTGCCATGCCCATCCAAATGTATATGACGCCCCCCCATCTGTACACACTCCGTACGATGGATAGGAACCGAGACTTGAAAGATCCATGAGCGATGCCCTCTGACTTGTGTTATCCCTCAAAAGGCCCGCCACAGCCACACCGTCATCATTTGCCGGAACGCTGTACCTCTCAAATGTGAATGACGGTATCGCATCCACCACAAGTATGATCACCGAGGCAATCACAAATGGCTTTCTGAGCCGCTCCCACTCTATGAGCGACAGGAAGAAAAATCCATATGCTATAACTGTAAATCGCGTCATCCAGAGTGCCTGACTCATCGGCATCTTTCGAAGTATCGGCAGAACATCCGGTGTCGTGAGCACAAGGATTACAAGAGCCAGGATAAATCCTGATTTTTTCTTGTTATCTGCAAGCAAAATTCCCGCTATGGAGAGCAGGACAACGGATATTCCAAAATAAAATGCGCCGATATCTCCATTTATACGGTTTAACGGATTGAGCGATGAAGAAAGATCAGACATCCACATCGTCATTACATCTGATGCTGCCTCGGAATCCATGGATGATATTCCGCCCGAAAGTGATGGCACAAGCCACACTCCCATGATGAGTATGCCACATATCATCGTGAGCAGGATGATCACCTGACGTCTTATACCCATTTTCCTGTGATGATCGAACAACAAAAACAAGAAAGTTCCTATTCCGATCATAGCTATCATCATGATATGGGTAACGGTTATGAGCATTGTAAATATGAGAATCCCGGCAAGTGCCCATCTCTTCTCTTCCCTGAGATACACCCAGATAAAATATATGAGATATGGGAGAAGGAAGGACACGACCATTCTCGGCATATTGCCCTCATCAATGTACATTCTCGCATTTTCAGGCATGAAGAACCACAGCACAGCAAGTGCTGTTCCAAATACAGGCCTTCCGATTCTTCTGCCGATGAGCAGAAATGCCAGTCCGCCGAAGAATATATACACGCCGAACAAGAGGTAATATGCATTTATCACATTTCCCCCCGTGAAACACATGAGAAGTGCTGTTATATAATATGAAAGAGGCGGCCAGTACCTGTATAACTGGATTCCGTTATACCATGTCTCGTCATACAGAGGATATATCTGTCCACGTTTCAGTGCCTTATAGAGATACTCCGACTTGTACATATGCCCCCATACATCATTTCCCGATGGTTCAGTCACTACGTTCTTAAAGTGTATGACTCCAACCGCTGCCAGTGCGGCAAGGACAACCACACCAAGAGCGAAATAAATATTAAGTTTTCTCCTGCTGAGTTTATCCTTTTCTGTCATTTGGTCTCGTCATTTTCCTTTATATCTTTGAGTATCCTGTCAGTTATGGAGTTTATCGTCTGCATCTCCTCCGTGTAACTATCGTCGATAAGACTTACCACATACGACATCGATGGGGACTCGCTGATCTCCATCATGAGAAATATCCAACCGTTTCTGTTCAATATCTTCGTTAGTTCTTCCTTGAAATACTCACATATATTCTCAAGTGTCGGATTGATCATATCAAACGGCGGAACATCGTTTAACGTCTTGTCCTGGTATGCACTTAAAAACTCCTCAACCCTGTGTTCAAGATGGTGAAACTTGACAGTCTCATCACGTCCCTTGACAACATTTATCACAATCTCCCATGTGTGGGGATGTATTTCTCCCATGACTCCATTTTTGTATATGCCATGTCTGGCATTCAGATAGAATTTGAATTTATACTGTCTGAACCTCATATAATTCACCTCTCAAAACATTTGAACTCAACATCATTTGAATTTGTTCTCATCTGCAGCCGCCTTACCAGTTCGCAAGGTCCAGCAATCTGTCCTTCTCATGGTAAAATGTATTTCTTGGATTTTCCGTGGATACAACTTCTCTGAGTACAGTCTCCAGCTCCGCTCCTTTAGAAAACGCCTCCCATTTGGACAGCATTTCCTCTCTCGTCTTTTCAGCTGCTGCAAGATCCGTCTTGTACATGATCACCACGAAATATCCCTTTGAAAGTTCCGCTGTAACATGATTTTTTCCCATGGAACCCTTTATAAAGTCCATGATCCTGAAAATGGCATCCCGTGAGAAATACCTGTCTCCCATCCTGACGCGAATGAACATAAAAGTGATCGGAAAAAGTTCAGTATCCGAAGATTTCGACAACAGCGTGTCAACTATCTCCAAATCATAGTAACCTTCCCTCTTTATCTCCGTCTTATCGAAATCCCTGTTTCTGAGTTCTTCCTCGTACTGGTCTGTCAGTCTTTCATACTCATCAAACTTTTCATTCCGCTCTGTAAGATCGGACTGCAGCGCAATAACTTTTCTTCCCTCATGTCCAATCCTCCCTGCAAATTCAATTAATATACATCCAAACACCAGTATCGTAGCTATAACGGCTGTCACAATGTAGAATTCCATATTTGAGGTTCCATACTCCTCAAGAACATAATCTTTGTCTGTAAATACACCACACACATACTCTGTTCCAGACACAGACGCCTCACTGACTATTCCGCCCAAATCTTCCATATAGAGTTCAAATTCCGCCTTAGATGATATATTCTCCAGATTCTTTGTTGTATCATCATCCTTCATATACAGCACTCTGCCATCTTTGAGAATGAATCCCCACGTAGTTCCGGATACCGGCACAGAATGTCTTATGAAATGTATCATCGCATCCTCCGATTTCCCAGCCAGCCCATCTGCAATAATCTGCGCTGTGCTGTCCTGTTCATTCTTAAACGAATGTACAACATTGTCCCTGTTGTCCATGATATGGTATCCATAATATATGATCTCAAGCAAAGTGGTGACCAAAACAACTACAAATGCTGCCACCAGTCTTCCCCTGTACGTTTTTTTATTTTCTTTTCTCTTCTCTGTATTTTTATCTGTAGATCTGTCCATCATCTGGTCTCCTCATGTGCACCTGCCAGCTCATCCTCAGGATAGTTGACAAATCTGCGTACCTTATCTAGTCCGTGTGTAAACCGCAGAAAATCGCTCCTTACTACGCCCACTGCCGTATCCCTTTCATCTGAAAAAGTCTGCATCTTCCAGCTGCCCTTTGACTTCATGGAATTTATTATTCCGGCAAACCTGAACCAGAATACAACAAAATTGTAAAGTGGCAGCAGAAATATCAGATAAATTTTTCGCACATAGTATCTTCTAAGCTTTTTAAAGGGCTTTAAAAACAGGCTTATACATATATAAAGAAGTGCTGTGGTAAAAACATACAGCATGTACATAATGATGACCGACTGTATGATAAGACTAAATGGGTAATTCACAAATCCCAGACATATTAGTGCGAAGTACCATATCATTCGCGGAAATGCAAATGTATGATCAAACATGACAAGTCTAACTATGAAATCCGAGAAAAATCCCCTGACCACATTCATTCTGTTCTTCATGAACATATGGACAACCTCTATCTCCCCACGCTGCCATCTCTGCCTCTGGATATACAATCTGTTCACGTCTTCTATCGGATCAACGTAAAATATCGCCTCACTGCAGAGAACCACACTTTCACCAAGCACATCTCTTATCTGAAATGTTACGTGTGTGTCCTCGCACACTGTATCCGTATTGTACATATTGGTTCTCATGATGGTGGAACGTCTGAACGCTGAAAAAGCACCGGAAAGTGTAAATATGTTGTTGAATTCTGACTGAAAGTTTCTTCCGGCAAGAAAAGCCTGGGCATACTCAAAAAACTCAAGTTTTCTGAGCAGGCGAAGTCCGAATCCCTTTGTCTCGTCTATCATCTCAGGATTTGTCATGATTGTACCCGTCATACAGTCAATATCAGCGTTTCTCTCAAACTTTACGACCATATTTCTTATGGCATCCCTCTGCAGAACACCGTCACTGTCTATATGGATCACATATTTGCCAAAGCTGTTGAAAAGCCCAAGGTTCAGTGCCTTAGACTTGCCCTGCTTTGAATTTACCCAGTTCATGGTAAGTTCCGGAAACTCCTCCTGACACTCGCAGAACACTTCAAAGCTTCTGTCTGTACTCATGTTGTTGACGACAAGTATATATATCTTATCATTTGGGTAACTTGAATCATTAATTGACTTGATACACCGTCTAAGACTGTGCTCTTGATTGTACACCGGTATTATCATGGTTATCTCAGGTGAAAAGTTTACTGCCTTCTCCTTATGTGACACTATCTTTTTCTTTATCAGTATCACAAAGTTGCCTATGGTCGGAATGATCTCCATAACTATAGGTATGATGACCCAGGCTGCCCAGAATATAATAGAACTATGAAATATCTGCATTATGTGCGTCAAACTTAAAACCTCCAACCTTCTGTCTTATTATCTGCGACTTTGTAAATACAAAGAAATATAGTGCAACCGTGCATGCATAGAACACAAGACGCCCTATTATCGTATGGGCAATGAAGTATGAACTTTCTCCAAACATATATATTATGAGGCAGATCACAAATATCCTGAGTACATTTGACACAAATATCGCAAATCCTCCCACTACGCTGAGCACGCTTTTCTCATATGTGTGATACAAAGGAAAAAACCACAGGAGCGCCAAAAATGCCAGTATCTCTATGATGCCTGAGCACTCATAGTCTATATACATTGAAAGGTTTGTATCCCCTGTGGATATAAATATTACATTTTTGTTGAAATAAGACTCGTATATTCCAGTCATATCCCCAAACATCCCTGCCACTGCGGATACTGCTTTTTGCAGTGGGGCAAGAATGACCGGCTCAACCAGTATAAGCATGTATATAAAGAGACCCACACTGCCTGCAATGAAATACCAGAATTCGAGTTTGCCACGTTTTAGAACCGTAAGCACATATATCCATATAATAAACGTTACGATCAACAGTATGTTCATCCTGTGTTCTGTCTCCTTTTCACATAGTAATTTTATTATACGAGGGTTTACCTCTTCTTTCTTCTGCACACAAACACTCCGCCTGTTGCAAGTGCCATCGCCATAGCTGCCCCTGCCCACGGACCTGTCGGAGTTCCGGTTATAGTTACGCCCTGCGCGCCGATATTAGGGTTGGACACTGTGATAGTCGCCCCCTGATCAATGTTTATACCCAGATAATCAGCCAGTTTCTTCATTGATATTGAAAACTCTATCTCATCACCCTTTCCCGTCTCAGTGTGTGCTGCATCATAAACCGTAAATGCCACATCGCCATCTATATCTGTATAGTAACCTGCGAACACACCAAAATTCCTGTATATTCCCTCACCTAGATTATACATCTGTCCCGACCAGTTGATCGAACCATCTGAATTCACAGGTAATACATTGAGCACACACTGTTTACCATCTACTGTAATGTTCCAGAACTGGAACTGCATCTGTGATGTGTACAGGTC
>NZ_JBEHVV010000060.1:0-17179 GCF_040227395.1 Coprococcus sp. RTP21428st1_C9_RTP21428_210409 | reverse complement strand
GTATATATCCGATGATCTCGAATGATGCCGGAACAAATGATAGCAGCACCGCCGAGCGTCCCGACTTCTTCAGATCCTTAAGGTCAAGGGACAGTCCTGCCTTGATAAGTATGATGATAAGCGCTATCTTTCTGAGATCCGCAGATATGGACAATATGGACGGATCAAGGAAATCCAGCACATACGGGCCAAGAACGATTCCCGTCGCCAGCATTCCTATGATGCGCGGCAGCTTAAGCCTCTGACAGATGGCGCCCATCGCCAGTCCGACTATGAAAATGAGTGCAAGTGATGTCAACATGATAGACAATACCTCCTTAATTTAGCAAATGTATCAAAGCATTTTCTTATTATGAAAAAAAGCTTACACCAGTCAGTATCAATACTAACATACCATCAATACAGCCGTCGAAGCATATCACCTTGCACAGGTTCTCTCATTCTCCCTGCCCTCGTAGTCAAACAGCCCGTCATTTTTCTCCTCCAACGCCTTTATCATATGATACGCAAATTCATTGTAAGGCATCGGTATTCCAAGCTCTCTTCCCATTCTTACTAGTGCACCCGAGAACATATCTATCTCTGTATGCCTTCCAGAATCAAGATCCTGAAGTGTCGAATATCTCGCTGAAGGTGGAACCGCACTTCCGTGCACCGATGTCCCTTCGGCAAGTGAAAGGTCTATCCCCTTCGCCGTAGCCACCGCCTCAAGTTCAGACTTGAGTGCATCGCTTATGATCCTCATGTGTTCACTGTCCCTGTAACAGCCCACTCCCGCACCAAGGATAGCCTGCGGCAGATTGTTGCACACGTTGAGTCTGAATTTGCTCCACAGATCAACCATGATATGATCCGATATCGTGTAGTGAAGTCCTGTTCCATCAAACAGCCTGACGCTCGCCTTCGGCTATAACTCCAAGCTCTATGTCATCTCTTTCTGAGAGTCCCCATATCATATAAGAGCCTACAGCTCCGGCTCCTAAGATAGCAACTTTCTTTATATCCATATGTAAAATCCTTCTTTCATGTACTCATAAACATTATTATAAAAACCGGACAGAAATCCTGTCAACTTTCAAAATCTTATCACCTGCCAGAATCAGTCACACCATGCTGCAAATATTAATTTTAATTCAAACTACTCCAGTAGTATTGACATTTTATTAGCTGAAAAGTATTATAAAGACATAATACTACTGCAGTAGTTTGCAAAGGAGAACACATATGGATATAAAACTTTTTGATTCAGAACTTAAGGTGATGGGAGTCCTCTGGGACGAGGGCGACACAACTGCCAAACATATCTCCGATGTCCTGAAAGAAGAAATTGGCTGGAACATTAACACTACATATACGTTGATCAAGAGGTGCATCAAAAAAGGAGCAATTGAACGCTCTGAGCCTAATTTCATGTGCCACGCCATAATACCAAAGGAGGAGGTACAGGAGGCCGAGACAACTGAACTTATCAATAAGGTCTACGACGGATCTGCCGACAAACTATTTGCCGCTCTTCTCGGCAGAAAGAAGCTTTCTCCTGAGGAGATTGCAAAACTAAAACAGATCGTCAACGATTTGGAGTGAGGTGATGAATATGAGCTTACTGCAAATGAGCGTTGCCGGGGCTGTCATGATCATGGTGATCACAGTCATTCGCGCTCTGGCAATTAACCGATTGCCTAAAAAGACATTCCTGATACTGTGGGGAATCACGATCATCAGGCTGCTAATACCATTTTCATGTCCATCTAAGTTTAGCATCTATTCTCTGCTGGGAAAGAAAACAGTCTCTGACATAAATGAAACACCGGCTGTCAGATTCATGCCGATCAATACACAAGGGCCTGTCTCCACCCAGGCACCTCAATCTCAGATTCCTGCTCTCACGATTTCAGCGTGGGATATCATCTGGGTGGCAGGACTTGTTCTCTGCGCGGTATTTTTTATCTCGGCATATATCAGATGCTACAGGGAATTTCAGACATCATTACCAGTTGAAAATGCATTTGCACGCAGATGGCTGGAGACTCACAATTTAAAACGCAAGCTGTCCATACGACAGTCAGATCTGATCTCGGCACCGCTTACATTTGGCGTGTGGCATCCAGTGATTCTTATGCCCAAGAAAACTGACTGGGAAAATGAAGATACCCTGTGTTACGTGTTGGAACATGAATTTATACATATTAGAAGATTTGACACAGTTACCAAGTTTCTGCTGATCACCACGGTCTGCATACACTGGTTTAACCCTCTGGTATGGATTATGTACTTTCTCGCCAACAGAGACATAGAGCTATCCTGCGACGAGGCTGTGATTCACCATTTCGGAGGCACAAGCAGGGCGTCCTACGCAAAGGCTCTGATCAGTATGGAGGAGACAAAGGGCGGTTTTATGCCACTCTGCAACCACTTTAGCAGAAACGCAATCGAAGAAAGGATAACAGCAATTATGAAAACAAAAAAGACGACTATCATATCATTCGCTGTAGCGATGGTCTTAGTCACCGGAACAGTGACAGTATTTGCAACATCGGCCAAGGGCGATGAATCCAGTACGGTCACCGAAGCTACAGATACTACCAATACCACTTTTTCAGACACGGTTGATACGGAGACAATAATGTCCTATATAAATCCGGATGACGGCAAGACATATTACAGCTTTGATAATGGAAAGACATTTGAAGCCATGACCGACGCCGAGTTTGAAGAAAAGTTCCCAACTCCTGATATTGAGTGGTGGACATACGACGAGTATAAGGCATGGCTTGAGAACGAAAAAGTCGAGCTCAAAAGTATCATCGGTAGTTCATATATATCCGGTGGCAAAAAATATGTGTGGACACAGGATAGAGTAAATGAGACGATCGCCATGTACGAGGGCATTCTGGAGGATATCAAGAACGGAGCCAAATACTCCAAATCCATAGACGGGCAAGATGACGAGATGGTCAGCTACACTCCGGCTGACATAGCTCGGACAAAAGAATCTCTTTCATCCATCGAACGCACTATGACGGACTGCCAGGATGAGGTCAGCGAATCCGTGGCTCAGACAAATGAATCACTTAAGTCCATTGAGCGCACTATGACGGACTGCCAGGATGAGGTCAGCGAGTCCCAAGCTACAGCCAATTAAACTACCAAGAGTGTCAGTCCAGATCTGAATACCATCGCAACAAAGAACTAGAAATACTGAGCATAACAAACCGCCCTGTCTAATACATATAACGCGTATCAGACAGGGCGGCTTTATTATCTATATACATGTCTACATCTTTATCCAGCCAAGTGCATTTGCAACAGAGCTGAGCAGGATAATGATGGCAAATACAGGGCAGAGATATTTGATCATGACTACAAATACCTTCTTTCTCCTGAAGGCACTCTCGCCGTGAATTATCTCCTCCTCTATCTTATCTATTCCAACTACCCTTGACACAAGCAGGCTTGTGAGAAGTGCCGCTATAGGCATCATCACCGAATTGGTGAGGAAGTCGAACAGGTCAAGGAACTGCATGCCTATGATCTTGATTCCTGCCAGCGGGCCATATCCCAGGGATGACAGACTTCCAAGCACAAGCATGATAACTCCCACAAGCACTGTTGCCTTCTTTCTTCCCCATCCAAGCTCATCCTCAAATGTTGACACTGCACTCTCAGTAAGTGCTATGGAGCTTGTGACAGCAGCAAATAGTACGAGCAGGAAGAACACGATTCCTATGACAGTTCCAAATCCCATGTTCTGGAATACTTTTGGAATAGTGATAAACATCAGTGATGGTCCGGCCTGAAGGGTATCCGGATCTCCCCCAGAGAATGCAAATACCGCCGGGATTATCATAAGTCCCGCCATGATCGCTATACCAGTGTCGAATACCTCTACATTTCTGGTAGAATCCTCTATCGCCGTATCTTTCTTCATGTAAGAGCCAAATGTTATAAGTATTCCCATGGCAATGGAAAGCGAGTAGAACATCTGCCCCATGGCAGAAACCACTGTCATCCACGAGAAGTTCTTCACATTTGGCACAAGGAAGTATTTTACTCCTGCAAGTGCACCCGGTCTTGTCACGGAATATACCGCAATTATGACAGACAAAACGATCAGTATAGGCATCATGATCTTGGATACCCTCTCTATTCCATTCTGCACACCGGCAAATATAATGATAAGTGTAAATGCGCAGAACGCCACGAAACACAGCTCCGTTGACACACCATTTGATATGAAATCGGTGAAATATCCATCCTCAGCCAGCAGCTTTGCATTTCCTCTGAAATACTCCACCAGATATTTGATGACCCAGCCGCCGATAACCGAATAGTACGGCACTATAAGCACAGGTATAACGGCATTTATCCAGCCGCCAAACGACAGCCATTTCTTCTTTCCAAATGATTTGAATGCTCCAACCGGACTCTTTCTCGTCATTCGTCCGATTGCCGTCTCCGCAACTATCATCGTATAGCCAAATGTAAGTGCAAGCACGATGTATATTATGAGGAAAATTCCTCCGCCGTACTTTGCCGCAAGATAAGGGAATCTCCATATATTTCCAAGGCCCACAGATGCACCTGCCGCCGCCAGCACGTACCCCAGCTTGCCCGAAAATGAACTTCGCTTACCATTCTTCATATCTTCCATATACCTTCACCATATTTTACCTGGAACTAATCCCCGTAATCTTTCCTTCCACATTTATTTGCATATACATGTGATTCTAACATGACCCGAGAGGAAAAGCCACTATATATTTGAACATCATCCAAACTGCTGACATCTCGCCCTCAACACTCCATTTATTTTTGCCGCATCGCGATAAAATACTTCCTTTGAGACCGCCTTGGGGTTATCTCCAAAGGCCCTTATCCCCTGTACTACTCCATCAAGATATAAACCATCTTCCTGAAAAATATGTGTCATAGGGAGATCCCCCAGCATATCCATCAGCACAGCTACTTCTGATTCAGCAACCTTCTTTACCCCGATCATAAATTGTACTTGTTTTCCAGGATGCTTTTCTGCTTTTTTGCACAGAGCAAACGGATACATTTTTATTGGATTTTTATGCCCCGGAAGATATACTTGAGTTTTTATATATGTCAACCTGTAGTTATCATCTGTGCAACTAAGCATGGCATAATATGCCTGATGGTTATGTGATGGTATACAGTAAAAGTCTGCAACAACATCCTCTGGGTATAATTTCATATTTTTTATTTCAGTTTTTGCGACCTCTATATCATCAATACATGCTTTGTATTTTTCTTTATCCACGCTATTCTCAGTCTCCATTCTACAAATACCCTTTTATCAAACGTGCATACTTATTCTCCGAATCCTCCACAACCTTTATCTTGCCCTGCCTGATGAAATGTTCTATCCTCGCCGCATACCACCAGTCGCCGATTCCAATCGGAACCTGTCCTAGAATATCTCCGATCAGCCTGCACTCCTTAACAGGCTTTTCAGTCAGCCTGTTCCAAATAATAAAATCGTAGAAATCCTCTGACACACTGAGCACAGTTCCGTTTACCACAGCCCTGAGCGGTGCATTTTCAAGGACAAGCTCGCCCCACATCTCCGCATACATTCTTATCTCATCTGATGTGAGTTTCCTCTCATTTCCGAGGAACCCAGCGAATTCCTCCGCCGCCACCTCGTTCCAGCTATGATACGACACTATGACGTTTTTCTTCACAACATGCTCTGGCTGCGTGACAACAGTCACTTCATTTGGATAGTTCTTCAGGATGCTGCATACATGATAAAATCCACACCTTGAATATGGAGCGTCACTGTACCATATTCTTACCGGCTCACCACCCTCAAGAAATCTTATAAGCCTTACCAGTTCCCCAGCATACACATCACCAAGTTTCTTAAGTTCATTGTCATATTCCTCGTCCTGCTCCCACTGGTTCTTAGCATACATTGAGTAGATAAAATCCTTGCGGTACTGACTGTCAACTACCTCGCCGATGTAGCCCATGTCCAGCATGAAACCAAGGCAGATCACCTCGTCAGAAGAACCCTGTATCCACAGTGGCTGTCCATTCTTATATTCCACATTCTCGCATTTTGCCGCTTTCATGGAGCCTGCCGAACTTTCTCCAAATAGTATCTCTACCATAATCTGCTCCTTTTGAACCTCGTTTCTATTTTGTGCATTTATCTGCATCACATTCTTTTACCCATTCGCCCAGTTTATCCTGTAGTAGCTTTTTATCTGGTAAATAAAGCTGATACTTCGACGCAAATATATTTGAATCCTTTGGAAGAGTCAATTCCACCATAGAATCGTCCTTGTCTTGGCAAAGTAGAACTCCTATAGTAGGATTTTCATCCTCCTGCTTTTCATAACGATCATAGTAATTCACATACATCTGCATCTGTCCTAAATCTTGGTGTTTCAGCGAACCTATCTTTAAATCAAAAAGAACAAAGCATCGTAACATTCTATTATAAAACACTAAATCTACCCTGAAATGTTCTTCATTAAAAGAAAATCTTTTCTGTCTGGCTACAAAAGTATATCCGGTGCCCAACTCTAGAAGAAATGACTGCAGATTATTGATCAACCTCGTTTCCAGTTCATTCTCTGAATACTCACTTTTATCCTCCAGCCCCAAAAATTCTAAAACATAAGGATCTTTAACCAAATCAGAAGATTTCTCTATTATCTGTCCCTCCACAGATAGTCTCTGAATCTTATCTTTATCAGTACTAAGTAAAATTCTGTGATACAGAGCACTATCGAACTGTCTCTCTAATTCACGCAAGCTCCAGTCATTCTTTACAGCTTCAATTTCATAAAAATGCCTCTCATCAACATCTTCTATTCGCATCAATTTCAAGTAATGTGACCAACTAAGATAAAATTTTCTTCCCGTGTTAATCGATGGAAGATCCTTGAATTGGCTAAACACTGTTTCGCCAATTTGATCCGCAGAATAAACCTTATAAAATTGACGAATATTTTTTAAATTTCCAACAGAAAATCCTTTTCCAAAATTCTGTGTTAAATAATCAGATAATCCCTTCAAGAGTTGCTGTCCATATGCTGCTCTCCGTTCTCCGCGCTGTTCTTCCTCTACGATTATTCTGCCAATTTCATAATAGGCATATACCATAGTGAGATTAACTGCCGTTTTAGCATTCTTCCTTGCTTGTAACAATACATCAGAAACGCTTTCCAGGAATACATGATCTATGGTAGCAATTTCATTCTTACTCATAATCCACGCTCCTTAATCTTTGTGCTTATTTTATGTATCTCTTGAATACCTTAACAAACAACACTGCTTTGTCTATCATTTCATTCATTAAATAATCATAATTTGAATGGTCGTCGAAATTTAATCCAGGTAACCTGTACATGATACGTGAGGCTTTTTTGTCATCCAGTCTTTGCCAATCTAACTTTAATCCTAACTTAGACTCTATCTCTGTTCTCGACAATTCTAAATGATCGAACAATTCTTTATCATCATTTATATACAACTCAATCACAACACAACTGTCCTTATTTACAAGATTTAATGCAACATGACACCCACTTACCCCTATAGCTATATCATACCAATGATCCGTGGATGCTTTTCTGACATTGAATGGCTTTCCTCTTTCCGCAACTATTTCGTTAAATCTATTCCAGAATTCCAGCCTTTCTGATTGTGATCTATTATATTCACCTGATCCAGATTGAGTTTTGGCATTCTTTATAAATCCATTTGGTTTTTCAACCACTTCAAACTTTGGTGCATAAAGTGAATCTCCAATTTGATATGCATGCACCTCAATCAGGAAAAAATTGATATTCGTGGCAGTATTATTATTAAGCCACTCTATAGCACTTCTATGCTCCTCACGAGCCTCCTTAACAATCCATACAATAACATTTGCATCCAACCCGGAAGCATATGTAATAATTTTGCCAAGATGATCGTGATTTGATGCTTCAAGCTGATTTTCAATGATTACTTTTTCTCCTGTAACCTCATCTTTCCCTACCAAGTCACATCTATATGCACCTACATAAACTTCTTTTTCAACTTCACTTAGCGTTAATCCTATTGTCTCGTTTAGTAATTCAAGGTTCTCTTTATCCGCAAGCCAATTTGAAAAATCATACTGTTCATGTCCCCATAACTTTCTGATATCAACCTCGACCAATTTTCCCATTTTTATAGTTGCCATTTCTTTATCCCATCCTTCACATCAGTATAATTACTTTATCTTTCCCCAATACCACCTATTAATCTGTCAATCTCATGATATGCCGTTTCTGTCCGTGCTGAATATGTACCATTCGGAGAATCTCCCTGCATAACAAACAAGATCTCTTCATCAGTTTTCGTGTATAGATCAATTCTGTCAGAATACCAGTTATAAACATGATACGGATATTTATTTAATATGCCATCTATCTTTTCAATGTCACCATCATCATACCAGATAATATCCTCTGCGCAAAACTCAAAACAGGATATTGCCGCCTCATATATCAACATTCCCATCATAAATGCAGACAAACTACTTTCTGCCTGGCCGATCTCATTTACAGTGCCATCCTCATCAGTTTCCACAACATACACAGGTGGATCATCCTCAGCCATATCAGCCCTTCTGATAGCGACCTGATATACTCCCTGGTTCTCATTCAAGATATAAAAATATCCTTTTACCTTCCTTGTCCATTTATACCTGCGCTGAAAATCAAGAGTAATCCAGGGATCATTGCTATGATCAAACAGCTCTCTTGTTTTACCACATTTCTTCCATATCTCATATAGCGTATGTGGGATGCTCTCAAATCCCGCTCTCAGCTCTTTTATCTCCTCATCTGTATATCCTACAAATGACTTGATATTGTATATTTTTTGTAATAAGGCATAATCCATTTACATTTCTCCCTGATTCTCATCCCGGTTTTAAGTTTCGGTTTATCAACTCTCAATCCACAATTTCATACCCTGCTGCCGCCAGAACTTCAAGTGCATCTTGAAAATTCTCCTTCTTCACCATAACATAATCCGTATTGTATGTGGATACTGCAAATATCGAAATTCCGTTATCCGCCAGAACAGATGCGATTTTTGCCAGAATCCCGATCAAAGAAAAGTCCAATACGCCCAGAATGCGGAAGGCCATCCAGCCGTCATCACGCTTTATAACATTTGCCGGCACTTCACTCACCGGGCATACCAGAGACTTTTCCTCATCAGTTTTTCCTAGAAAACAATAATCAGAATCGAGATTCGCATATGTATAAGCTTCCACCTGACACACTGAAAATTCTTCATCAATCTTTTTTATCTCCATGACCTCTCCTTAAATCTATTTTGTAAGCACCTTTTTGCAATATCTATGTGCACCACAATGAGGACAAACTAATTTACGCTTTGTTAATGTATGTGCTCCCATTACATATGACTTCATATCCGGAACAAACCTTGTGTTGCAATCAGGGCATTCAAATGCTCCTGCCTCTCTATCAAGAATACACGCAATCACTATTCCACCACATACCACTACTAACCCTATTGCGATAAGCAGAACCCTCAGCCAATTCTCCATCTCCAGAATTCCTGACAATAAAAACAATGGAAATGCCGCAACTATCGTAAGTGTCGCGACCATTGCAGACAAAATAATTTTCTTTTTGCTTTCCTGTGCCTCTCTAACTAAATTCACCATATTAACCTCCGCTTTCTTTCGATAATCCTCTTCAGATACTCTTTCGCCAGATAGTAATTCATTCACTGTTATCTCTAATTCATAACATAACGGCAACAGTAATGAAACTTCCGGAAAACCATTTCCTCGTTCCCATTTTGAAATTGTTTTATCGCTGATTCCAAGTTTTTCAGAAAGCTGTTTTTGAGTATATCCCTTTCTCTTTCTCTCATCAGCGATGAATCGTCCAATTTTAATCTGGTCCATATGTTTTCCTCCTTTCTGGCTCAACTATCTCCCCTTTTTATTGCAAATCACACCCACGAGGCGTAGAATATGGTGAATCTATGCGGGTTCTACGCTTCGTAGACTAATCTATTTATCTGTTATCTCCTATTTCTTACCAAAGCTACTTATATCTTCTAAATCACTTACCATCTACGACAGCCTGCAAACCATTATATATTCCTCATTATTCTCATCCACGATCTGGAATCCAACGCTCCACTATCTCCAGCTCATCCCGTGTAACCCGGCACGTGAGATTTAACACCTCCACGCCAACCGCCTTCGCCTCATAGAAAGTCTCCGCGAACTCCCTGTGTATTTCCGCATTTGGTCTGACCTCAGTTATCCCTGTCATCGGAATGACAAATGCAACATAGCATTTATATCCCTCGGAGACCGCCTTCATCAGCTCCCGCAAATGCCTGACTCCCCTGTCGGTGGGTGCATCCGGAAAATATCCTATCCCATCGATCTCCTGCGTACAGCCCTTGACCTCCATGAGATACTTTGTGCCATCCTTTTCCATATAGAAATCAATCCTTGAATCCCCGTATACATACTCTGGCTTTATAAAGTCATAATCCTTAGTTTTAAGCCATTCCAAAACCACCTTATTTGGCACCTGACTGTCCACGTTCACCCAGCCAAGCTTGGGATCTTCCACCGCTATGAGATCGTATTTCGTCTTGCGGTTTGGATTTGCAGACTTCTCAAGGCTGACCGTGTTCCCCGGTATCAGCAAACTACTAAGCCTCCCTGTGTTCTTTACGTGCACGGTCTCTGTAACTCCGTCTATCTCCACATGGGCTGTGAACCTGTTTGGCCTGTCTACGAACTTTCCTGAGATAACATTTGTATATTTCACCTTGCCTTACATCTCCCATCTATTCCACAACAGAACGGTTCATCATGTAGAATGAGAACCTTGCCTTGTCTACAAGCTGTCCCTTGTCATCGTAAATATTTGCCTCGTACAGTGACACCTTCTTGCCCTGGCGGATCTCGATTCCCTCACAGATGAGATACTCCGTGTTCATAGCCGGAGCTATATATGTCATAGTTCCATCTATAGTTGAAGAAAACTTTCCGTAGGTACATGCTGCGATCCCGCTCACTATATCCGCAAGTGAGTACAGGCATCCACCATGCACAGAACCATATGGATTAAGGACATCCTCTGTGACCATCATCTTGCCCTTCACATATCCAAGGCTCATATCGACCAACTCTATCTTCAGGTTCTGGACATAGATGTTGTCCTTGTTAAACCTTATCAGCGCCTGTTTCACATCCTCGGACATAGCTTTTTTGTTGTCGTTTATCTCATTCATGCTTAGTTTTACCTTTCAACTCTATTTTCATGTTCATACATCCTGCGCACATATCAAAAGCACTTGTCCAGAATATCCGGATCAAGTCCTTTTCTTCCCGTTACAAATCCAATTCCAAAGTACAGCACCGCACCTACCATCAGTCCCCACACGACCGCATTTATCCCAGCGATCTTGATAAAATACGTTGCAAATATATATGTCGCGATCGCACCTACGCTGCTGCACACCGCCGCCTGCTTAGTTCCCTTCTTCCAGAACAGACCTCCCACAAGAGGCCAAAAGAATGTGCATTCAAGTCCGCCAAATGCAAACATGTTGAGCATGAAAATTATATCCGGCGGATTGATCGTGAGAACCATCACCACCACGCCGAGCAACATCGTAAGTATCGTGCTCACCAGCTTGACATTCTTGTCGTATTTCTCATTTTTCACCGGATCATCACCCACCACGTAATTCTTCCACAGATCCTTCACTATAGCTGCTGTGGCAAGTATGAGGAGCGAATCTGCTGTCGACATGACTGCTGCCATCGGCGCTGCGAGGAATATCGCTGCTATTCCAGGCGGCATGATCTTCTGTACTATATATGGTATAAAATAATCCGAAGTTGGAAGATTGTCAGTATCGACAAGTGCGCCAGCCCATATTCCTGCAAGATGCATTCCCACGATCACAAAGCTGCATGTGAGAACTCCGATCCACATCGCTCTGTGCATGCTCTTCGTATCCTTAAATCCCATGGCGCGCACAGCAGTCTGGGGAAGCCCCAGCGTTCCAAATCCCACAAGCACCCAATAGCTGAGCAGCCCTCCTGGCGTGTATTTTGAGAAAATGTCATCGTACACCTCCGGCAGATTTGTCTGAAGACCGGCATCTATCGCGGCAAGACCGCCCCCGCTCCTTAAGACAAAGAATATAAACAGGAATGTTCCGATACACATTACTATTCCCTGAATCGTGTCAGTTATGACAACCGCACTGAATCCGCCAATAGCTGTGTACAATATCACGACTGTGCCAAATATCAAAAGTGAAGTCACATGATCCATTCCCGTTATGGATGCTATAAGTGTGGCCCCGCCTGTAAACTGGCTTATCATCTGTGCTATGAAGAAAACTATAAGTCCAAGGCTCGTGATGACCACCAGCGCATCGCTCTTGTATCTCGCCTTGAAGTAGCCCACCACTGTCACAGCGCCCGTTCGTCTGGACACTATCGCCAGCTTATTTCCAAGCACACCGAGCACCAGAAATGTGACCGGGACCTGTATAGCAGCTATCCACGCCTGTGCATATCCATATGTAAGACCCGCTGCACCCGGCCCTGATATAAATGAACTTGCGGAAGTGTATGTCGCCATGATCGTCATGGCTAGGACGATTCCGTTCATATTTCTTCCGCCTATGAAATACTTCTTCTCGGACGTTGTGTGCAGACTTTTCTCCGCCCTTCTGCTGTAGACAAAGCTCACCACAATATTGAATAACAGATATCCGAGAAAAACCGATAAGATCAATATCTGATTACTGTTCATTTTCACCCTCACTCTCATCCTCTTCATATTGGAAATCTA
The DNA here is from genome assembly GCF_040227395.1 of Coprococcus sp. RTP21428st1_C9_RTP21428_210409. Classification (NCBI taxonomy): domain Bacteria; kingdom Bacillati; phylum Bacillota; class Clostridia; order Lachnospirales; family Lachnospiraceae; genus Coprococcus; species Coprococcus sp. RTP21428st1_C9_RTP21428_210409. The sequence continues at coordinate 4,295 of NZ_JBEHVV010000060.1, read as the reverse complement.
CGAACACAAACTTAAGCAGCCAAAATACCCCGATCACCGCAAGCACCACTGTTCCAAGCACCGAGACCACCAACCACGCCGGCATATGGAACACCGTCCACCCGGTGCCATTTAGCAGGAACGCGGTTAGCACATGCCATAAAAAACATATAAATACCACAAGCAGCGTCGCTTTGATCTCTTTTATGCACTGCCTGTGCTGTTCTTCCTTTGTCAGTTTCATCATAATAATATATCCCCTTATATTTCATAAATACATCGAACAATGCTCATTATATCACGCTGATCATTTTTTTCATAGTTACCCCGCCAGCCACCAAAATCCTGTGCATATACAAACTCTGTATTGTTGTCTGCACAAAAAAACTGGCGCACAGACGTTTCGTCCATACACCAGCCATTTATAGTTTACTGTATACCAATTTATGTTATGCTATTTTATCTTTTACATTTTCCAATTCATATAATGTATCCGGATCAATATCCAGACATTTTGATGTATCCCTCGTTCCTGTCACATCCCATGCCAAAGTTCCATTCAAAATTGTACATGAATTCAAAAAGAAATCTTTGTCTCTAAGTGGTTCAAACACTTTCTTATCCAGTAGTGGTTTTGCGTCATAACATACAATTTTGCCATCCTCAAAATACACATATACTGTATAATCATCAAATGGAACCACTTGCACTATATCATATATCATGCCAATTCCCCCTCTCTGTATAGTATATAAATTTTTAAATCAATGGATTTATTCTGTTTAATGGCAAACCATCCTTCGATAATTCCCAATTCTGCATTAACTCATCTTGATGAATGACACACCATGCAAGTATGAGCTTTAACTGCCTTGAAGGCAATGCACCCTTTATAACCCGTGCTTCATTTATATCTATTATAGCTTTATTTCCGTTATATTCTGCATGAAAATGTGGTGGATTATGATCATCATAATACATAGTTATTCTGATTCCATAAAACAGTGATATTTCTGGCATACTATCAACCTCCAATTATTATTGATAATATTATACTATATCATTCCAAGGCTATTCAATAACTATCATTACTATATCAAAAGATAACTTAAGTAAATTTAGTCTTCTCTAGTTATTTTTTTCTAACCATATTGGCACAATCACTTATAAATTTGAATACAAAAAGCGCCAGCACATAAACCTTGGGATATATCCAATATTAAGCGGACATACCACCAGCGTAAATGCGCCAGCGTCTTATTTACTCTATATACATTTTAATTCAGATCTTTATACATTGATCTCCGCAGTAACACCGAGGATATCCTTGTTCTCATCGAGGATAGGCTGAATGACCTCTGCAAGGAACTCTCTTGTCTGCTCAGGAGCACGACCTACGAAGTTCTTTGGCTCAAGGATAGATACGATCTCCTCCTTTGTCATACCAAAGTCAGGGTCTGCTGCGATACGGTCAACGAGGTCATTCTCTCTTCCGTACTTCTTGACCTGCTCGCCTGCAAGCATTGAGTACTCTCTGATCTTCTCATGAAGCTCCTGACGGTTGCCGCCACGCTTAACAGCATCCATCATGATATTCTCTGTTGCCATGAATGGAATCTCCTTCATGAAGCACTGATAGATAACCTTGTCATATACCACAAGACCATCAACAACGTTCAGGTACAGATCAAGGATTCCATCAACTGCGAGGAATGCCTCTGGAACTGAGATACGCTTATTTGCTGAGTCATCCAGTGTTCTCTCAAACCACTGTGTTGCGGCTGTGATAGCAGGATTGAGCGCGTCGCACATTACATAATTGGCAAGTGATGCGATTCTCTCACTTCTCATTGGATTTCTCTTGTATGCCATAGCTGATGAACCAATCTGGTTCTTCTCAAATGGCTCCTCTATCTGCTTTAAGTGCTGGAGAAGTCTGATATCATTTGAGAACTTGTGTGCACTCTGTGCGATGCCTGAGAGCACATTAAGAACCCTTGAGTCGACCTTTCTTGAATATGTCTGGCCTGATACAGGATAGCACTCAGCAAATCCCATCTTCTCAGCGATCTTTCCATCTATCTTTCTCACTGTCTCGTGATCTCCTCCGAAGAGCTCAAGGAAACTTGCCTGTGTTCCAGTTGTTCCCTTTGATCCGAGAAGCTTCTGCTGGCTGATCATGTACTCTATATCAGAGAGGTCAAGGAGCAGCTCCTGCATCCAGAGTGTTGCACGCTTACCGACTGTCGTTGGCTGTGCAGGCTGGAAATGTGTAAATGCAAGAGTTGGGAGATCCTTGTACTGATCTGCGAACTTTGCCAGCTCATTTATAACATTGATGAGTTTCTTTCTGACAAGCTTTAATGCCTCTGTCATAACGATAACGTCTGTGTTATCGCCTACATAGCAGCTTGTTGCTCCAAGGTGGATTATTCCTGCTGCCTTAGGGCACTGAACACCGTATGCATATACGTGGCTCATTACGTCGTGACGAACCAGCTTTTCTCTCTCTCTGGCAACATCATAGTTGATGTCATCAGCGTGAGCCTTGAGCTCCTCGATCTGCTCATCTGTGATTCTTGGATTGCCGTTCTCGTCCTTGAGACCAAGCTCCTTCTCTGTCTCAGCAAGAGCTATCCACAGCTTTCTCCATGTCTTAAACTTCATATCAGGTGAGAAAATATACTGCATTTCCTTACTAGCGTATCTTTCACACAGTGGGCTTTCGTACTTGTCCTTACTCATGTCTTTACCTCTTTCTTCCTGTAGTCTCCCGCATCTGCCAGCTGACAAATGCTTTTATATCTTATCACACAACTATTATACATGGGTTTCAGATTATTTCCATGCTTTTTTTGCATAAACCAGAAATTCGGAATCAATATCTGCTTTTCCGCTGATATGATTCCGAATTTTTACAATTTTTGTCTTGCGACAAGTGCGCACTTTCGTGCGCTATCACCAGGACTCCTCCCGCTTACGCGGGCCCCTCCTCATGATATAATATGAGACTCCGAGCCTCTCTTGAAGTCTTCGTGGTCGCCTCTGATGTCCTCTGTAGGCGGTTTCATAGGATATTCGCCGCTGAAGCATCCATGGCAGTACTGTCTTCCGCCTGAGAGCTCCGGAAGTCTCTCCATCTTCAGGTACGCCAGAGAGTCGGCACCTATGATCTTGCATATATCATCTACAGACCTGTTGTATGCTATGAGCTGTTCTCTGTCCGGAATGTCAGTTCCAAAGTAGCATGGATACAGGAATGGAGGTGAACTGATCCTTACATGGACCTCTGTCGCTCCTGCCTCCCTGAGCATGCCAACTATTCTGTCACTCGTAGTTCCACGAACTATAGAGTCATCTATCATTATGACACGCTTGCCATTTACAGCCTCCTTAAGGACGTTCAGCTTAACACGCACGCTGGACTCTCTCTGGCTCTGCTGTGGCTTTATGAATGTTCTTCCCACGTATCCATTCTTGACAAATGCCGTTCCATATGGAATACCCGATTCAAGTGAATAGCCCATGGCCGCTGCATTTCCCGATTCAGGAACTCCAACTACCACATCAGCGTCAACCGGGCTGTCCTTTGCAAGGCATCTTCCGGCTGTGATACGCGAATCGTACACAGACATTCCATCTATGACTGAATCAAGTCTCGCAAAGTATATATACTCAAATATACATCTTGCATGCTGCTCCTGGCACATGTTCTTGTACGACTGGATTCCGTACTCAGGTGATATGGTTACAACCTCTCCAGGCTCCACATCCCTGACAAATTCGGCACCTATTGTATCGAGCGCACAGCTCTCAGATGCCAGTATGTATGCGTTATCACGCTTTCCTATACAAAGCGGTCTGAAACCAAATGGATCTCTGGCTCCAATAAGCTTTCTAGGACTCATGATGACAAGTGAATATGATCCCCTTACTTTCTTGAGAGCTCTAGTGACAGCCTCCTCAACGGAACCGCACTTAACTCTCTCCCTGGCTATATGGTAAGCTATTACCTCAGAATCAATTGTAGTCTGGAATATAGCGCCTGTGAGTTCCAGCTCACGTCTAAGCTCAGGAGCATTTACCAGATTGCCGTTGTGTGCAAGTCCCAGAGTTCCCTTTACATAATTGAGAACCAGTGGCTGTGCATTCTCTATAGTGCTGGCACCGGCTGTAGAATATCTCACATGACCCACACCGATATTTCCCTTTAGCTTGCTCAGTGAATCAGGTGTGTACACCTCATTCACAAGACCCATGCCCTTTAAGGAGCTGACCTTGCCCTTAGGACCAGCAGTGTCTGACACCGCTATACC
>NZ_JBEHVV010000059.1:0-17905 GCF_040227395.1 Coprococcus sp. RTP21428st1_C9_RTP21428_210409 | reverse complement strand
GGCTGTCACATTCACAGTTCTTGAAAAGACCGGAACTGTAGATCTTGAAAATCCGTCGATCATGTGGAGATGTATAGAGATCGTGGCGTACCTGATTCCATATCTCATCATCGGTTACGATATACTTAAGAAGGCGTTTCTCGGAATCATACACGGAGAAGTATTTGACGAGAATTTCCTCATGGCTATAGCCACTGTAGGTGCCATGGTGCTCGGTGAGTACAAGGAGGCGTCAGCGGTTATGCTGTTCTACCAGATAGGCGAGCTGTTCCAGAGCTACGCCGTAGGCAAGAGCAGGAAGAATATCACAGCACTCATGGATATCCGTCCGGATTATGCCAACATAGAGAAGGATGGCAAGCTGGAACAGGTTGATCCGGATGACGTTCAGATCGGAACAGTCATAGTTGTACAGCCGGGCGAGAAGGTGCCTATCGATGGTAAGGTTGTGGAGGGCTCATCCTCACTCAACACAAGTGCCCTCACAGGTGAGAGCGTACCTAGAGAGGTTCATGTCGGCGATGAGATCATCAGTGGATGTGTCAACCTCACAGGACTTATCAAGATCGAGACATCCAAGGAATTTGGAGAGTCAACTGTATCAAAGATCCTTGATCTCGTTGAGAACTCAAGCATGAAGAAGTCCAGATCAGAGAACTTCATCACAAGATTTGCAAAGTATTATACACCGGCTGTATGTATAGCGGCACTTGCGCTTGCAGTGCTTCCGCCATTGGTAAACATTATCATGGGTAATCCTGCAGCATGGTCCAAGTGGATCATCAGAGCACTGACAACACTTGTTATAAGCTGTCCATGTGCACTGGTAATATCCATTCCACTGAGCTTCTTTGGAGGAATCGGCGGAGCTTCGGCAAAGGGTATTCTGGTCAAGGGTTCCAACTATCTTGAGGCTCTCTCATACACAAAGTATGTCGTGTGCGATAAGACAGGAACACTCACAAAGGGTGTGTTCCAGGTTACAGAGATACATCCTGAGGGAGGAATGAGCGAAGCTGATCTTCTTGAAAAGGCAGCGCTGGTCGAGAGCTATTCCAACCATCCTATCAGCAAGAGCCTGAAGGAGGCATATGGCAAGGAAATCGACAACAACAGGGTCACAGACGCAAAGGAGATCAGCGGACACGGTGTGTCAGCGGTTGTTGATGGTCATGAGGTTGCCGCAGGAAATGTCAAGCTCATGAAGCAGATGAACATACAGGCAGCGGTTCCTACATCGGTTGGAACAGAGATACATGTTGTCGTGGATGGAAAGTATGCAGGATATATTCTCATATCAGATGTTGTCAAGCCAAATGCAAAGGAGGCTATAAGTGGTCTCAAGGCAGCAGGCGTGGAGAAGGTAGTTATGCTCACAGGTGATGCGAAGAAGGTTGCAGATGCAGTCGGAAGCGAGCTTGGCGTGGATGAGGTGAGAAGTGAACTTCTCCCTGGAGACAAGGTGGATGAGGTCGAGAAGCTCATCGCAGCCAAGGGAGAGAAGGAGAAGCTTGCATTTGTCGGAGATGGAATCAATGACGCCCCTGTACTTTCGAGAGCAGATATAGGAATCGCCATGGGAGCCCTTGGTTCCGATGCAGCTATCGAAGCTGCGGATATCGTGCTCATGGATGATGATCCTGCAAAGATAGCGACAGCCATGAAGATATCCAAGAAGACACTCAGGATCGTACACCAGAACATAGTATTTGCACTTGTGATCAAGTTTGCATGCCTTGCACTGGGCGCAGTTGGATTTGTCAACATGTGGTGGGCAATATTCGCAGATGTAGGAGTTATGATCCTTGCGGTATTAAATGCGACAAGAGCACTGAGCTTCAAAGAATAGGAGGAGACCGCATGGGAGAGATACATTTGCCGCATTGTCACTGCGACAATGAGAACAAGATCATAAAATGCATGCCGTCTGTGGAAGATTGTAGCAGCATGGCAGATATATTCAAACAGCTCAGCGATGGCACAAGGCTCAGGATACTCTGGATGCTGTGCCACCTCGAGGAATGTGTCAGCAACATAGCGGCGGCCATGGAGATGAGTGATCCGGCCGTATCGCACCACCTGAAGCAGCTCAAGGGCAGCGGCCTGATCGTGAGCCGCAGAGAGGGCAAGGAGGTATATTACAAGCTGGCGGACACGGAGACAGCCAGACTTGTACACAAGGTGTGTGAGGAGATGTTCCAGATAACATGCCCGCTTGAACAATAGAATAATATGACAGATAAATCCCCGCCGGTACCGAACAGATCAGTGCCGGCGGGGATTTTTTGCGTGGACAAGGAGATGAAGATATTATTATTTTAGGGTTTAGAGTAAAAAGTTGTTGACACATATCTGTACATAGTGTATATATAACATATAAACAGTTGAGAACAGTTTAAGGAGGTGTACATATGAGACTTTCTCAGAACTCAGGAGTGCCTATATATCAGCAGATAGCAGACAGCTTCAAGTCGGACATTCTGGCGGGCAAATATGCCCAGGGCGAATATCTGCCGTCTATCAGGGGGCTGGCACGGGATCTGAAGATAAGTGTTATCACCACCATGAAAGCTTATGAGCTGCTGGAGCAGGAAGGTCTGGTCACGGCTGAACAGGGCAAGGGCTTTTATGTGAATGCACAGGACAGTGAGATGCTGATAGAGCAGCATCTTCGAAAGGTAGAGGCATCTTTGACGGAGGCCATAGCTGCGGCACGTATTGCGGGGTTGTCGGACGATGAGCTCAAGAACATGCTTGATGCTCTGCTGATGGTGGAGGACCGATGATTTGACAGGCAGAGAACAAAGTGGACAGAGAATAGGGAAAAAGAAAGACATGAAGAGAGTTTAAGGTTTAATGGAGGATTGGATGATGAATTATGACTGCGCTGTAAAAGGGGAGAATATTTCCAAAAAGTTTAAGACATTTACATTGGATATACCTGATTTGAGGGTGCCAAAGGGATTTGCGACAGCACTCATCGGAGAAAATGGAGCGGGAAAGACGACACTTCTCAATATGCTTTCAGGAATAAGGCTTGATTACAAAGGTGAGCTGACTTTCTTTGACAAGTATTCATCGGAGGAGAAGGAGAGAAGGGCGGATGTAAAGAACAGGATAGGCTATACGGGAACAGGCAGATATTACCTTCCACAGTGGACTGTATCTGATGTGGAGGAGATAAGCAGTCTGCTCTTTGACAATTTTGACAGGGACGAGTTCGAAAGATATTGCCGAGAACTTGCGATATTTCCTGATTCCCCGGACGGTGTTGCTCTGAAGAAAAAGTGTTCAGCACTCTCTGATGGAACCAGAACTAAGCTGATGCTTGCCGGGGTTATGGCGAGGGATACAGACCTGCTGCTGCTCGATGAGCCGGCATCGCCTCTTGATCCTCTTATGCGAGACAAGCTGTGTCAGATGATCGGCGATTATATAAGCGACGGAGCGGGGGAGAAGAGTGTATTGTTCTCAACACACAATATATCCGATATGGAGAGTATCACTGATTATGCGATCATCATGGAACATGGAAATGTGGTAGAGTGCGGATTTGTGGAGGACCTGAAGGAGAAATACATACTGATAAAGGGAGATGCCCAGGATGCGGAGGCGGCATCAAAGATCCTTTATACCATGACTAAGAATCCTTATGGCTTTGAGGGAATCTGTCTTGCAGAGAATCTGGACAAGCTTGCAGGCATGAATGTGAGCAAGGAGATACCATCGCTGTTTCAGATAAGTGTGGCGGTCATGAAGAATAATACAAAAATGGTATTAAAGTAAAAACTGCTTAGAGTGTTTCACGTATTTATAGGAGCGTAATTATGAGGATGATAAAGGATTACAGAGCCATTACGAATGGAAAATACCGGCTAGTGTGTAATGTGTTGATACCGATCATACTGGGGGTGATACTGGCATTGATCGATATAGGAGTGAGAAAATATTATGTAACAGCGGTCATGCTCGGTGTGGGAGCGGCGCTCATGACTGCGATCGAGGTTATGGCTGATTATTGGGGATTCGGTGCAATATGTGTGAAGGGCTGTCTTGGAATGGATTATCTGAAGACGTCAACAAAGGGGAAAGCCATGTTACGGAATGCGCTTACGGCGGATCTGCTTGTCCGACCGGCGAGGATCGCGATATGCATGGTGATAGTGGCCGTACCATATGAAATTATGGTGGGTAACCCGGTAAGACTGCTTTGCCTGTCGATACTGCTCACAGCAGATATTTCCGTGTGGGCGTTGAACATTACGAGATATGTCCAGAATGTTCAGGTCATGAGTCTGCTGTCCATGCTGTCATCAGGAGCATCGGGAGCTACGGTTATATATATAACGATATCTTCGGGATTGCAGAAGTTTACATGGTTCATAGTTGCAGCACTGGCGGTATTGCTGCCGGTTGGAATATATGTGACGCGCAGACATATGTACCGTAAGGTTGAGGCGTCTTATCTGGATATGGATTAACAGATTGTTGTTCAAGGCTGGAAACGGCTTAGACTATCCGCCCCGCCTGCCGGCGGGAGGAATGATATATATTAGACAAGGAGGATTAAGGGATGAAAGATTTGATACTTGGTTTTAAACTTCTCAGATATGGATATAAGTTAAAGACAAATGTGATGATGCTTATTTTGTTCACTGCAATAGGGTTTGTGGTCGAACTGTCATCACACGGAACGAATATTCTTGGCGGTTTCTATTTTATGCTGCCTGGAATGTTTGCCTACCAGATGATAATATACATGAATGCATCGGACTATGTGCAGTCAAGCGTGATGAAAAGAAAACTGGAGGTGGGAATGCCAGTGATCGTCAGCACAGTTGTGTATCTTGTACTTTTCACAATACTTGTTGCGGAGAAATATATACTTATCAGAATGTATCCGGAGAATACAGAAAACTATCAGGATACATTGTTTATGATCATATTTATATTGTTCGGAGCTATGATATTCTGCGGTGTATGTTACAAATATTTTGTGGCAAGCTTTATTGTGTTTATGTTGGTGATAATATCCTGCATGTCGACAATCAGTTCCTGGCTGTGTCACCATCATATATCAGAGGTTATAAGCCTTGGGCTTGTAAAACTTGCTGCCCTTGGATATGCGGCCATCCTTTTGGGTGGTGTTATAGAGTATTTGATCAGTTCACTTCTCTACAGAAAACAGTTGTCAGAGTATGCAATGAGCGGACTCAGCAAGAGCATGAAGTAAATGAAAATACAACTAAACTTAATAAAATAGACGGAACAGAGCCGGTTGCGGATCGTGCAGGATTGCCGAAGAGAGGGCGGTCACAGCAGAAGATTTGTAACCGGCTCTATTGCTATTATCAGGTGAGTGGAATATAATATTTAAGAATGTGCGCACTGGAAAAATCCGGCAGCTGCGCATAAGAGTAATGTATAAAATACAGAACCATAACGGCAGACATTGATAAGTCAGCATATGAATTTGAAAAGAAAGATATAAGGAAGTTATATGGTACAGAACATATTGTTTGATCTGGATGAGACACTGCTGGACTTCAAGCGCAGCGAGAGCAGAGCGCTCTCCAATATGCTCAGGCATATAGGGGTGGAGCCTACAGAAAAGGTCATATCCAGATACAGCGAGATCAACAAATCGAGATGGAAACTGCTTGAACAGGGACTGCTCACAAGGCAGCAGGTGAAGGAGAGCAGATATAAGATACTTTTTGCAGAGTTGGGAGTTGAATACTCTGCTGCAGAGGCGACAGCCTACTATGAGGATCAGCTCAGCCAGAAGGGATTTGTATTCCCTGATACGATAAAGCTGCTTGAAACCTTGCACGGAAGATACAGAATGTACATTGTGTCAAATGGCGGCTCAAATGTACAGAGCGGACGACTTGCGGACAGCGGTATAGGCAAGTATTTTGAGGATATATTCATATCTGAGGATGCTGGAGCAGAGAAACCGTCCAGAGAATTCTTTGATTATTGTTTTGGCAGGAGACCAGAGATAAAGGCAGATGAGACTGTGATCATAGGAGACAGTCTGACATCAGATATTCAGGGCGGAATAAATGCTGGGATAAGGACGATATGGTTCAATCCGGATGGGCAGCAGGCGGCGGATATACATCCGGACTATGAGGTGAAAACACTTATGGATATTCCGGCGCTGCTTGAAGAGCTGTAAGCAAAAAAACAAAATTATTTATCGGAACCGGATACAAATGAGTCCGGATATAAATGAGTCCAGATTGAAATAAACAGTAATAGACAAATATACAGAGGTAGTACATGAAGATAAGAGATTTGATCACACAGGATAAGGCGACACTCTCATTTGAGGTGTTCCCGCCAAAGAAGGATACAGACTTTGCGGATGTTGAGGCAGCGGCGCTTGGTATAGCGGCATTTAAGCCGGATTACATGAGCGTTACATATGGTGCCGGGGGAAGCACCAAGGGACATACGATCCAGCTTGCCCAGGAGATCCAGGAGAAGTACGACGTGCCGACCATAGCACATCTGACATGCGTGTGTGCCAGCAAAGAGGGCATCAAGACTGCGCTTGCTGACATGAAGAATGCCGGTATAGAGAATATACTTGCTCTCCGCGGCGATATACCGAAGAACTATGATGGACAGGTATTTGCAGAGTTCTCACATGCATCAGAGCTGGTGGAGCTCATCAAGGAGACAGGAGATTTCTGCGTGGGCGGAGCATGTTACCCTGAGGTACACCCAGACTCGGCAAATAAGCACGAAGACATAATTGGGCTTAAGAAAAAGGTCGATGCTGGATGTGATTATCTCACGACCCAGATGTTCTTCGACAACAACATATTCTTTAATTTCATGTACAGAATCAGAGAGGCGGGAATATCAGTGCCGATCATACCGGGTATTATGCCTATAACAAGAAGAGTACAGGTCAAGAATGCTGTCAAGCTCTCAGGTTGTAACGTGCCGGAGAGATTCAAGAGCATAGTCGATGCATTTGGCGATACTGAGGCTGCGATGAGGCAGGCGGGAATTGCATATGCCACAGACCAGATCATAGATCTCATGGCAAATGGAGTGAAGCATATACATGTGTATTCCATGAATAAGCCTGAGGTTGCGGCAGGAATACAGAAGAATCTATCGGAAATACTTAAGATATAAAATTTATTGACAGACCTAGAGTCGGGACATCATGAGGGACAGCAATAGGATGGTGTTCAATGAAAGGAGTATCGGGTTATGAAACCGGTTATATCAGTGATTTTTACAGCCGGAAGCGGTGTGGAGACATGCCGGACAAAGCTGGCTGGCCAGACATTTAAGGAGTACGAGATAATAGAAGCGGACAGATTTGCGGGAATTGAGCGCGCGCATGGAGAATATATACTGTTCGTGGATGGCTCGGAGGTTTATCCGGAGAACATGCTGGAGAAGCTGCATGACGCCGCAGAGCAGAGCGGGGCGGACATGGTGATTTCGAACTGCGAGCTTATAGACAGTGACGGTGGGAAGACCTTCGGAAGAGGTATACATTTTGAGTGGGTTCACGGCGGAAAGCAGGTGTTTAACTGGAAGGACTGCCGTGGCAGGATCATGAATGTGGTACGACCATTAGTTGGCAATAAACTCTACAGAAAGCAGTTCATAATAGATGCAGGACTGGGCATCGCAGGTTGTGACAGCGAAGCGATATATTCGGCAATTGGAGCTGTAGCGGCGGAGAAGATAGCATATATAAGCAATCTGACATTTTCAAGGAATGTTGTTCCTGAGAGTGAGGCTGAGAAGCTGCCGGATGTTCCGAAGACCGTTGACTGTGTGACGGAGCATGTGAAGGGTATGGCAGACAGGACTGATCTGTGGAATGCTGTTATGTACTTTGCCATACGTCAGTATGTGGACAATTATGAGAAGTATTGCAGAGAACTGGATTCTGCAGAGAGAATAGAGTTTTACGAGAAAGCGCACAGCGTATTTAACAGTGAGATATTTGACGGATTGACAGAGAAGGGACTCAATGATGACAAGTTATTCCGCAAATATTCCATCATAAAGAAACATGATTCATCGGAGCTGAAAAAGCTCAAGACGAGAAGGATAATAGTGTCGCTCACGTCCTATCCCGCCAGAATTGCGGGCATAGCACAGATGCTTGAGTCGATATATTCACAGACCAGAAAGGCAGATAAGATCGTTCTGTGGCTGGCGGAGGAGCAGTTCCCTAATAAGGATGACGATCTCCCGGATGATCTCAGAAAGCTGCAGTTTGAGGATAAGCTGGAGGTCAGATGGTGTGATGATCTGAAGCCGCACAAGAAGTATTTCTATGCGCTGCAGGAGTTCACGGACGACGTGGTCGTGACGATAGATGACGATCTGCAATATCCTCCATACATGCTTGAGAATCTGTATATGTCATATTTACAGTATCCAGAGGCGGTATCCGCTGTGAGGACACACTGGATGGTCATTTCGGATAAAGGGCAGCTTATTCCGTACAGGTATTGGATGAAGGAGACGGTTGCCTGTCTGTACAGACCAAAGATGCAGTTATTTGCAACCGGGGGCGCAGGAACTTTATATCCACCAGGAATTTATGATGATAAGTGGTTCGACAAAGACAAGATGGTGGAGATGTGCCTGTGGGCGGATGACATCTGGCTTAAGCTAATAGAGATCATGTCAGGAGTTCCGGTTGTGGCGGCTATGCCATGTGAGGATCTTCGGTACTTACCGGGCTCACAGGAAATAGGCCTTTACCATAAGAATGTGGACGCCGACCAGAATGACGTTCAGTTACAGAAGATAGAGAAATGGCTTAAACCTGAATATGGAGATAATGCACTTGCGAAGAAGATTCTTGAATATGATGGAGAGCCGGTAGAGGATGCACTGATTAGGGTATGTGAATGTCATGAAAAAGAACGCAGAGAATTGAGGGATGAGATTGGTAGAAATTCCAGACAATTAAAGAAACGCATTGAAGAAAATGAGCGTGCCTACAGGGAAAAGTCAGAGATAAATGCCAAGCTTCAAAGAACATACAAGGAAAAGTCGGAGATAAATGCAAAACTACAGCAGACATATAAGGAAAAGGCTGACAGGGGTATCCGGATAAAAGAACTTGAGAAGGAGAAATCTGATCTTCAGGCAAAACTTGGAGAACTTCAGACAGAAAAAGCAGATATTCAGAAGAAATTGGAACAGCTTCAGGCAGAGAATGTTGTTTTGCAAAAGCAGCGTTCAATATGGTATAAAATAAAAAAGTGATAAAAATAAAGAAAGAAGGAAATAAAAATGACACTTGAGAAGTTACAGAAGGATATGATAGCAGCAATGAAGGCAAGGGATAAGGAGAGAAAGGACAGCATCTCATCCCTCGTATCAGCAGTTAAGAAGGTCGGAATCGATAACGGCTGCAGAGACAACATTCCTGAGGATATAGTTGATAGTGTTATCCTCAAGGAGATCAAGTCTGTAAAAGAGCAGATCGATACCTGCCCTGCAGACAGAACAGATCTTCTGGAGCAGTACAAGGCAAGATATGATGTGTTCAACGAGTATGCGCCAAAGCTTCTGTCAGAGGATGAGGTGAGAGATATCCTCACAACAAAATTTGCAGATGTGATAGCAACAAAGAATAAAGGCCAGATCATGAAGGCTGTCATGGCTGAACTCAAGGGCAAGGCAGACGGCAAGGTCATCAATCAGGTTGTGGCAGAGCTTTGCAAGTAGAGGAGAAAGTGTTTTGAAATTTGTAGGAATTGAAAAGAAAGAACAGGGAAAGTTCATCACACGATACGATGTTCAGTACGAGACTGTAGACGGAATAGTTAAGAACTATGAGATGATAAGCAGGAATGGAGAAATCACCGATTTCGAGGGACTTCATGGCAAGGCAGCAGATGCGGTGGTCATCATCGCCACAGACGAGGCAGATGAGAGGATCCTTATAGATAAGGAGTTCAGACTTGCTCCGGGTGAATGGGTATATAATTTCCCTGCCGGACTCATAGATCCGGGGGAGACTCCTGAGGTCAGTGCTAGACGTGAGCTTATGGAGGAAACGGGACTTGAGCTGTACGAGATCAGTGACACAATAGGGACAAGCTACAGTGCTGTAGGATTTTCAAATGAGACAAATATGTGTGTTGTAGGCAAGGCGAGAGGCGAGTTCAAGCCGAGCACTTCAACTCTGGAGGAGATCACTCCAGGATGGTACACAAAGGCAGAGGTAAGAGAACTGCTCAAGACTGAGAAGTTTGCAGCCAGAACACAGGCCTTCTGTTATGTGTGGAGCAGACAGTGATATGAGAATGAAAAAGGAGAAATAATCTATGGAAAAATTACCTGGAAAGGGAATGGTGACGGCATCGTCGCTCATCATGCTCATATGGGGGCTTGTAAATGCCGGATATTATGACATTGCAAAACTTGTGCTTGCAGATGAGCCATCGACAAAGGCTGTCGTATGTGGCGTTGTGGCCGGAATAGCATCGCTTGCAGCCATAATAGGCGGTATATTTGGAATAGCCGGAAGCAACAAGGTTGCAAAGGCGTCTGCCATAGTTGTATGGGCAGCATTTCTGGCGATACTTGCGATAATAAGCGGTATAGTGACACTGGTGTCCGGTGACAGCAAGCTTATAGCCGTTGTCATGATGATCGTTGGAATAGTTGTTCCGGTTGTCATGTTTATGGGGGCCGCTAAGAATAGAGCGTAGAAAATGTTAATGAAGAGGGAGACGCAAATGGATAAAAGGAAAACGACATTTCAAAGTAGCTGGCAGTATGTATTAGAGACAGTTTTATTGTCAACAATTGTTACATTTGCATTGTTGATCTCAAAAACTACTATTAGCTGGAAAGAACTCGATATAGGAACAGAAGAGGAGATTATTTCCAAGGCTCTCGCATGGTACCAAAACAGTATGAAGTATGACATGCTTGTGATTGACATGGTGTGGGCTTTGTTGTGTGCTTTTTTCTGGAAAGTAAAGAAACAGATTCGTTCAGAGACAGTGGCACGTAAGTGGATATACATAGTCACATCCATAATACTTGCAATATTTATGATCATTGGAGACAGCTTTAAATCGAATGGAGATTTATCGTTTGTATATTATAGTAAGTTTTATGCACTGGTTTCCATGGCAGTATTTGCCGGATATGCATTATTGATATACTATTTTATGTTCATGATCGGAGCAGGGGTAGAGAAATATAGGGCAAAAGAGCAATCATTAAAATGCGATAGAAGAAGGTTGCAATTGTATATGTTTGGAGGCTTGATATTAGCATGGCTGCCATATATAATTGCATATTTCCCTGGCTCCGTTACAACTGATGCTATGAACCAGATAAATCAGGCTTTGGGACAGTATCCATTTTCTAATCACCATCCGGTCGTTTCTTCATTGTTTATGGGGCTTTTGATAAGATTGGGAAGAATCTTCTCAAATGATTATCTTGGAATATTTCTGATGATGCTTTTTGAAGTAGTGTTTACGGGATTTGTGTTTACAAAGCTGATTATATACATTCATGATATATCCCAAAAGAACATGGCGACAGCAATTATGTATATCTTGCATTGTATCCAACATGGGGGATGATGGTACAGTCGGTATTAAAGGATACCATGTTTACAGCAATATTTGTTGCATATTTTATATATTATATAAAACTGATAATGAATCCGGAAGAATTCTGGAGCAATAAGTGGAATATTGTGTGGAGCACCATCAGTATGCTTGCTGTTTGTTTCTGGAGAAATAATGGAATTTATGTAGTGCTTATATCTGCATTGTTGTTATTATGTGAAAAGATACTCAGAAAGCGGTGGATAAGAATAATTGTACAGTTGGCTTTTGTCTGTATCGTCTATTTTGTCGCTGTAAAATTAATATATCCTGCATGCGGTATTTTACCTGGAAGTAGTCGAGAGATTCTGTCAATACCATTTCAGCAGACTGCGAGATATGTTCGTGAATATTCGGACGAGGTGACGGAGAGTGAGAAAAAAAGTATCTCGGGAGTCCTTGAATATGATACGATAGCTGAGAAATATAATCCCGATATATCTGATTATGTAAAAAAGACATTTAAAGAGAAAGCTTCAGATGAGGATATATTATCGTATTTCAAGACTTGGTTAAGCATGTTTGCAAAGCATCCTGTGGTTTATTTTGAAGCTACCCTTAATAATACGTATAACTATTATTATTTCAATGATCCAACTAATTTTATGTTGGAATATCAGAATTATACGAAGTATGATATGAACAGATCGTTGAATATAGATGAAAATACAGTTTTTTGTGATGGATTCAAGAAAAGTATATTGAGATGGACTGATATAGTGAAAGATATGCCTATATTGAATTTGTTGAACAGGTGTGGAATTTATACATGGATCATTATTATAGTTACAGCTCTTTTGTGGAGAAAAAAAGAATATAAAAAGATATTGGTCAGTGCGCCGCTTTATTTGAGTATTCTTGTGTGTATAGCATCTCCGGTAAATGGATTGCAGAGATATGCATGGGTGATAATGCTTGGAAGCCTTTTATATATGGCATTGTTGTTATCGCCTGAAGCTGAAGAGGCGGATAATGATTAAGAAAACAAAAAACTGCTTGCCGTTTTCGGACGGCAAGCAGTTTTTTTAATTGATAAGTAGTTATACAATGTGTATTTTCCTGGTTATGTAGCCAAGTGGTTTTGCTCTAAGCAGTGAACAGAATAAAACAGGAACAACCATACCGACAATGGTATAAATAATCCACCATCCATTGCCGACAACGTACACAGGGTAATGAGAAAGTAATTCATCCCAGGTGATAGGGTTGTGCCATTTGTACATTTGTAATAAGATGACAAGTCTGAATGCTACAAACTGCCATATCAGTATATCTAGGCTGTTTCTTCCAAAGAACGTTCCAATATTTTTGATATATTCCAATACATGTATCTTTTTACATAACATATCAATCCATCTGCAAAAATACAGAAGCGCATATGATGCTCCAACTGCACCTACGACGAAAAGAAGCGGATACCTGTATTGATTTGCACCCATATTAGCAGAGTTGTATTTGCCTATTATTAAGAAGATTAAAGCAGAGACTATGGCAAGAGCACAACAATCAACAGACTTAAAGTTTTCTATATATGTTTTTACAAAAACTCCAAATCCGAAAAACATGCTCAGAACAAGAACTCTGGATAACATGTGGTCGAATGTTATTGTAAATCCGGTTATTCCGGCTGTTACAGAGAGCAATAGCATTACAAAAGGTTTGAACTTTGAATTTTTGATATAAGTATCAATGAGTTTGTATATTATGGATGTCAGAAATAAAGCGCCGAGAAACCATGTAGCACCAAGAAACTGACCATCTTTTTCAATTGTAAGTAAGACTTTGAAATCCATGTTGAGTATTGTTTTAATATCAACACCATGAATATATGATTTTATGGTGATGAACAAACAATTCCAAAAAACAAAAGGAATATACAGGCTGGTTATTTTACCTTTGATAAATTGTTTTAGTGGCTTGCTGGAACTATACAAGAGACCTGATATGATGAAAAAGAAAGGCATATGCATTTGATACATATAACTGCTGTAAGGACCTCTTGCATGCGCCCATACAACGAGAAGTATACCAATCCCCTTTGCCAGATCCAGATAATCAATCCTTTTTTTCTGAGTTTCCATTTATAAATCCCCCTATTTATCCTATATTAAAGGAATATATAACAAAAATGTAGTATTTTCAATATTTTTGTAGTATACTCAACCCGGTATTGACAAATATTGAGAGTTATATAAAAGAGTCCAGTTATTAATATCGGAGGAGACCAGCTATGAAAAGTCAACCATAAATTAGCAAAAAAATCCTTTTTCATATCGGTGGTAAAAAAGGGTAACTTTAATAGAGCTCCCTTAGGGTGTTTTTTCAAAATCTATCGATATTGGTATACAGACCTCTTATTCGAGGTTAAATTCTACTTCGTCAGTGAGCATCTTCCAGATGGCTCTGACAAGCTTGCCGGCACAGTGCCCCAGTGCATTGTAGTGAGACCGGCCTTCAGCCCTCTTGGCATCATAATAAGCCTTGAAGGTAGCGTTGTTTCTGACAACGTTCCAAGTTGCATTTACAATGGCATATCGTAAAATACGAGAGCCACGTTTGGACATCCTTGTTGTCTTAGCCTGAAAGTTACCAGACTGATAAACAGAAGGATCCAGACCTGCAAAAGCAAGCAGCTTGTTTGGATTGGAGAAACGGTGAATATCACCTATTTCACCAAGAATCATTCCACCATTGATATAACCGATACCAGGAATGATCATGATGACAGAATCGTTGAATTTCATGATATCCGTCATCTCAGCTTCAATCTTTTCTAATTGGCTATCCAGTAACTCGATTTGTTGAATGGTTTGAGTTATCTGAATAGATATAGTGCTGTCGTTAGCACCGACAGACTTCTGTGCGAGAACTCTTAATTCTTTGGCTTGCTCTTTGGTAAAGTGTCCGTGCGAGTTCACTTTGAGCAGATTTGCCAGATGAGTCATATGCATGGAAGCAATCTCTTTTGGAGAAGGTGCTTCTTTTAAAAGAGCATAGACAGCATTCTGATGCAGACCGGATTTAAAAAAGTATTGAATTTCCGGAAAAACCTGATCAACATAGGTTGTCAGTTGGATTTTCAATCGGGTGCGTTGTTTTATGGTTTTCTGACGAAAACGCTCCAAGGCCTTAAGATCCATCATATCAAGGTCATAGAAACTGACAAATCTGAGATCATCCTGCATCATAAGAGTTTTAGCAATAATATAAGTGTCGACCTTATCTGTCTTCGTTTTGCGAATGTTATTCTTACGCATCTGACAGGTTTTGATGGGGTTCAACACACACACACTTGGTAAAACTCAGCAACAAGGTATCGAACAAGGTTGTCACCGTAGTGTGCCGTCGACTCAAGACCGATGATGATGCTGTTCCTGTCGAATGATTCGAGTTTAGAGACCAGCAGTTGGAAGCCATCAGCGTCATTTGTGAATTTGAACGGCTCAATGATTATTTCACCGTCGGAAGAAATCGCAGCGGCGAAATGGTTAAGTTTGGCAATATTAATGCCTACGTAAATTTTCATGAGGTTGTACCTCCCTTTCCTAAAGTCTGATACCATGATATCCACCATCGATTATCATCGTAGACTTGATAGAAATAAGTACTCTGAGTGAAAAACACTCCGGTAACATCCAGCTAATAAACAATTCAGATAAAGGTAGTGGCAATACACTCCAGTCGAGTAGTCAAGCTACAGAAAAAATCAAAAGTCCATAGTATCTGAATTGTATTGAACCACGATATTAAAAGAAAGGAAACGTGTGATAATTAACTTCCTAATTATCATACAAGGAGAAATATGGATAAAATAGCGGTATTAATTCCATGTTATAATGAAGAAAAGACAATCTACAAGGTCGTAACAGATTTTAAGGCGGTTTTGCCTGATGCTACAATATATGTGTACGATAATAATTCAAGTGACAAGACATCTGAACTTGCAGAAAAAGCTGGTGCAGTTGTAAGAAAAGAGTATAAGCAGGGCAAAGGAAATGTTATCAGAAGAATGTTCAGGGAGATAGATGCGGAAGTGTATATCATGGTGGATGGCGATGATACATATCCTGCTGAATGCGCATCTGAAATGGTGGATGCGGTTATAAATAAAAATGCAGACATGGTAGTTGGAGACAGATTATCCAGTACATATTTTCAGGAAAATAAAAGACCATTTCACAATTTTGGAAACAGCATAGTAAGGTGGTCTATAAACAATCTCTTTAAGACATCTATAAAGGATATAATGACGGGATACAGAGCGTTCAGCTATGAATTCGTCAAGACATATCCGGTTATGTCAAAAGGATTTGAGATTGAAACTGAGATGAGCATCCATGCTGTAGATAGAAACATGCAGGTCGAGAATGTGATCATTGAATACCGAGACAGACCTGACGGAAGTGAATCTAAGTTAAATACATACTCAGATGGTATAAAGGTGTTGCTTAAATAGTGAAGCTGTACAAGAACTATAAACCATTTGGATTTTTTACAGCCATATCACTTGTTCTTGCGCTGTGTAGTATATTATTCTTCATTCCGGTACTTTCAGCATACTTTAAAACGGGAGTTGTGGATAGATTCCCGACGCTGATCGTCTGCGGCTTTGTGATGGTAATGGCAATCCTGTTCTTTGCGGTGGGAGTACTTCTCAGTACACTTAGAAGTCAGGACAAGAGAGACTTTGAGTATAAGCTGATCCAGGTTGACCATATGAAGAAAAATTCAAAGTGATCAATATTGAACAGGAGACAATAATATGCTTGAGTCGATAAGAAAAAATAAAAAAGGTATTATTTTGATGATAATATCTTCAATATGTGCCTGTATAGGTCAGATGCTGTGGAAAATGTCTGCAGATAAAGGCCTGGGATATATGATCGTTGGTTTTGGATTTTATGGCGTTGGAGCTCTGGTGATGATAATTGCATACAGATACGGAAAATTATCTGTTTTACAACCGATGTTAAGCCTGAATTATGTTCTCAGTATAGTCCTGGCGGCTATAGTGCTTGGTGAGAAGGTCGGATTTGTAAAATGCATAGGTGTCCTTGTAATAATTGCAGGAGTAATAATGATAGCAGGAGGAGATACAGAAGAGTGCTGATATATTATTTTATACTTGTGATTATGACGCTCAGTGGAGCCATAGCTTCATTTTTTTTGAAGAAAGCATCTGCATCTGATAATCTCTTTTCTATGTTGAAAAACATTAATTTGTATATTGGTGGATGCTTGTATCTTGTATCAGCTTTGCTGAATATAGATGTATTGAGATATTTGGATTATTCGGTGGTTCTTCCTCTGACATCCATAACGTATGTATGGATAATGGTCATATCTTATTTCATATTGAAAGAAAATATTACGAAGAATAAAATTGTAGGTGTAGTTCTCATATTGATTGGGGCTGTACTTGTGTCAATGGCATAGCGTAAGACAAAAGAACGTAAGGGTAACAGCTGACGTTCTTTTTGTATATAGGAGATTAAGAATAATGAATAACAACTACAAATTTTTCCAGAACCGGGATTGCGAATTCTTCCCGTGCCATAAGGTAAAAGATGAAGATAAATTTAACTGCCTGTTCTGTTACTGCCCACTTTATTTTGATGAGAGCTGCATAGGCAGTCCTGAGTATATAGTGAATGGAAGGGGACAGAAGATAAAGGATTGCAGCTCATGTCTGGTGGTTCACAGACCGGAGATGTACGACAAAGTCATTGCTCATTTGCAGAGGCAGGAAGAGATACTGCATGTAGATTTGAGAAAGCTGAGACAGCAAATAAAGGACAGGTTGATACAGATCACGCATATAAATGACATGGAGCCTGACATGTGTGTGGAACATCAGCGGGAGGCAGAAATAGTGCTTGACCGGATCATGACGAAAAATGCTTCGGAAACCTCAGTAGAATGCCAGGTGTCAGTATTGCTGCAGCCATTTGCGGTGGAGTGCGTTCATGAGGGCTATTTTGAATTTGGCAGGAAGAGGATAAAATGCAATGTCCTTGAACAGCTTGATCTGAGCAGCGTTGAAAATGGATATCTGTATGCATTC
The DNA here is from genome assembly GCF_040227395.1 of Coprococcus sp. RTP21428st1_C9_RTP21428_210409. NCBI lineage: Bacteria > Bacillati > Bacillota > Clostridia > Lachnospirales > Lachnospiraceae > Coprococcus > Coprococcus sp. RTP21428st1_C9_RTP21428_210409. Next base: position 202 of record NZ_JBEHVV010000059.1, on the reverse strand, counting down.
CATGCGCCGGAGATCGACATAGAAAGTGCGGGTTCGGTTCTTGAACAGTATTACATGGAGGCATTTCAGGTGGCGTGCATGGATGTTGTCAGAGTGTGGGTGCAGGGATATCTTGAGAGAAAGAACAGTGTATATGAGAATAGGTATTGCAGCCCATCATTCGGTCCCGGATATTACGGAATGGGTATGGATACCATACATG
>NZ_JBEHVV010000058.1:0-18080 GCF_040227395.1 Coprococcus sp. RTP21428st1_C9_RTP21428_210409 | reverse complement strand
GAAAACCTTCATATTGTCCATAACTTCCACCTTCACGCCTTCATTCCTATATCAAATAAAGTCATCTGTCTATACTGTTCATTGCCGTGTGATGCCTGCCAGTTCTCTCCCCGGCTCAGATCCGTCATCTCCCTGACAATGTAATCCCTCTCTATAGGGATCCTGTACATCATACGTCCGCCACACGTTATAAAATAATGTGCTCTCTTAAGCACCACCCCCATCTTCTTCAGATTATCGAAATCCAGACTTCCGTATCTGCGGGCTCTCACTATCCTGCCCGCCGACTTCGGCCCTATGCCGGGAATCCTGAGAAGCAGATCATACGGTGCCGTCTGCACCTCCACCGGGAACTGGTCAAGATGCCTCACTGCCCAGTTGCACTTCGGATCCATTCTCTGATCGAGGTTCGGCTCGTTCTCAGACAATATCTCCTCAGCGTGGAATCCATAATATCTGAGCAGCCAGTCCGCCTGATACAATCTGTGCTCACGGAGCAATGGAACCGCCGTATCCAACGCAGGGAGTGCCGAGTCCTCGTTGATCGGTATATACGCGGAGTAGAACACACGCTTCAGATCGTATCGCTGATACAGTCTCTGGGCTGTGTGTATGAGCGTGTAATCTGACTCTCCGCTGGCTCCAACTATCATCTGTGTGCTCTGTCCCGCCGGGGCAAATGCCTGTCTCCTGTCTGTATCTCCAAACATGACAGGGAGGGGCGAAGAGGCAGCACCGATGTCTCTTTTATCAGAGGTCATTCCATCTGTGAGTGCCTCTGCTGCTGACATCTGCAGAGCACCATGTCTTTCCTGCCCTGCCAGCTCTGCTTTGTATGCAGTCAGATCCTTCTGCAGATTCTTCTCGTTGAATATGCTTCCAGTAAGGTATCTGTTGATACCGCTCCTCTCCATACGCGCAGTCTTGCCCACCGCCAGTCTGTGAGATTCTATAGTGCTGGTCAGCTTGCCCATGGGATCAAGTATGGTGTCAAAGCTCTTGTTCGGGGCAAGCTTCTTCAGACTCTCCTCAGTCGGCAGCTCCATATTAACACTTATCCTGTCCGCTAAATATCCCACCATGCTTATAAGCTCATCCGATGCCCCCGGAATGGTCTTCACATGGATATATCCATTGAACCTGTACTTCGTCCTGAGAAGATACAGAGTCTCACACATCCTCTGCATGGTGTATGTCGGATTCCTGAGCACACCGGAGCTCAGGAACAACCCTTCTATATAATTCCTCTTGTAGAACTCTATGACCAGATCGCACAGCTCCTCCGGTTCAAATGTCGCTCTTGGCACATCATTGCTTCTGCGGTTCAGACAGTACTTGCAGTCATATACACAGTGGTTCGTCATAAGGACCTTAAGCAGCGATATACATCTTCCATCCGCTGCAAAGCTGTGACATATACCACATGATACACTGTTGCCCAGGGCTCCCTTCTGTCCCTTCCTGTCCACTCCACTGGATGTACACGCCACATCATACTTCGCCGCATCCGCCAGTATATTCAGTTTTTCCTTCGTTGTAAGTCCTGTAATTATCTCGTTCATGCATAATATTATACGAACATTTGTTCGGTATTGCAAGAGGTAATTTCTGGTTGCCGGTTAAAGCATAATATTACTTATGGATGGCGCAGACAAAAAAGACCGGACACACTCTGAACGAATGTATCCGGTCTTCTCTATGCGAAAGGATCTGGACTATGACAGTTCCTTTCTTCTATATGATCCTAAGCTATATCTTAGAGCTGTGGGCCTGCTGCAACTAATGCCTTACCTGCTGCATTACCCTCGTACTTAGCAAAGTTCTTCTGGAATCTTGCTGCAAGATCCTTAGCCTTTGTCTCCCACTCTGAAGCATCAGCGTATGTGTCACGTGGGTCAAGGATTGCTGGATCTACGCCAGGAAGCTCTGTTGGAACCTCGAAGCCGAACATAGGGATCTTCTTTGTAGGAGCCTCATTGATAGCACCACTGAGGATTGCATCGATGATTCCTCTTGTATCCTTGATTGAAATTCTCTTGCCTGTTCCATTCCATCCTGTGTTAACAAGGTATGCCTTAGCACCACTCTTCTCCATCTTCTTAACAAGCTCCTCTGCATACTTTGTAGGATGCAGCTCGAGGAATGCCTGACCGAAGCAAGCTGAGAATGTAGGTGTTGGCTCTGTGATACCTCTCTCTGTACCAGCAAGCTTTGCTGTGAATCCTGACAGGAAGTAGTACTGTGTCTGCTCTGGTGTAAGGATTGATACTGGAGGAAGTACTCCAAACGCATCTGCTGAAAGGAAGATTACGTTCTTTGCAGCTGGTGCTGATGATATAGGTCTTACAATGTTCTTGATATGATCTATTGGGTAAGATACACGAGTATTCTCTGTTACGCTCTTATCAGTGAAATCGATCTTGCCGTTTGCATCAAGTGTAACGTTCTCAAGAAGAGCGTTTCTCTTGATAGCGTTGTAGATGTCTGGCTCTGAATCCTTGTCAAGGTCGATAACCTTAGCATAGCATCCACCCTCGAAGTTGAATACGCCGTTGTCATCCCAGCCGTGCTCATCATCACCGATGAGGAGACGCTTTGGATCTGTTGAAAGTGTTGTCTTACCTGTTCCTGAAAGGCCGAAGAAGATAGCTGTGTTCTCACCGTTCATATCTGTGTTAGCTGAGCAGTGCATTGAAGCCATTCCCTTAAGTGGAAGGTAGTAGTTCATCATTGAGAACATACCCTTCTTCATCTCTCCGCCGTACCATGTGTTAACTATAACCTGCTCATGGCTTGTGATGTTGAATGCTACACATGTCTCTGAGTTAAGTCCTAACTCCTTGTAGTTCTCAACCTTAGCCTTTGAAGCATTGTACACTACGAAATCTGGCTCGAAGTTCTTAAGCTCTTCCTCAGTTGGCTTGATGAACATGTTTGTTACGAAATGAGCCTGCCAAGCAACCTCAACGATGAAACGGATAGCCATACGAGTATCAGCATTTGCTCCGCAGAATGCATCAACTACGAAAAGTCTCTTGTTTGAGAGCTCCTTCTTTGCAAGATCCTTAACTGATGCCCATGTCTCCTCTGTCATTGGATGGTTATCGTTCTTGTACTCATCTGATGTCCACCATACAGTGTCCTTTGAGTTCTCATCTACTACGATATACTTATCTTTAGGTGAACGGCCTGTATAAATACCAGTCATAACGTTAACTGCGCCGAGCTCACTAACCTGTCCCTTCTCGTATCCCTGAAGGTCAGCCTTTGTCTCTTCCTCGAATAACAATTCATATGAAGGATTGTGTACGATCTCTGTTGTGCCTGTAATGCCATACTTAGTTAAATCAACTGTTGCCATTTTTCTTAACTCCTTTTCTTTAAATGTATTTCATTGATAGGTGCATGTCGCCTGTACCCTGCCGGCACCGCAACTATACAGCACTCAATAATCTGAAAATAAATATGAACACTTTCTCTCATATTCAGTTGAAAGTATACCCAATTAGTCAAAATAAATCAATATGATTATTGAGTTTTTTTTGTAGTTTACAGAAACTTCTCATTTATAATCTCAATTTTATATTTATTACTTGCATAACCTAAGATAATGAGCTTCCACGTCTCTTCTCAAGAAATTTTGACTTCACTATCAGAATATCACCTGTCTGTATCTCCAGATCACCTGTCGGCAGTATAGACATATTATCCCTGAGTACCATATATATATTCACACCATACTCCTCCGTAGCCTGGAGTATGGTCCTGCCGCAAAACTTGCTCACATCATCTACGAGCAGTTCTCCAATCTCGTCCACATCAACAACTTTGGACTCCTCGTTGGCATTGTTCTGATACTGTTCTACAAATCCGGCGCTTATGATACCTGTAGGTATCGCTACCAGCAGAACTCCCATAAATGCTATGACTATCGCCATGCATTTGCCCAGCAGCGTGATCGGGTAAATGTCTCCATACCCCACGGTAAGGACTGTCGATACCGCCCACCATATGCCGCTGAAGGCGTTGCTGAACACTCCCGGCTGTGCGGCATGCTCAGTGCTGTACATACACAGGCTGCTCGCCATCATCAGTATAAATATGATGAACATGGACGATATGATCTGTCTGCTCTTTCTCAGCAGGACTATCTTGATGACATTGAAGCTGTCGTACTTTGAATTGATCCTGAAAAGATGGAATATACGGATCACCCTGAGCATCCTGAACGCCACGAAGCCAGACAGAAAGAACACTGGTATGATCGTGAGCAGATCCACAACTCCGTCATATGATATGAGGAACTTTCCTATAGCCTTTCCTCTGGTGCATGTGGGATACAGGAAATCCGCCGTCCATATGCGGAGAATGTACTCAACACAGAATATGCCTGTAGTCACCCACTCGATAACACTCAGCAGCCCATAATATGGTTCAAGCTGATCGTAGGTCTGCAGGAACATCACCGATATGTTCGACAATATGACACCCACTATGAATATGTCAAATGCCCTGCTCGCCAGATTGCTTTTGTCCCCTATCTGTATTATGTCAAATATTTGCTTTTTGAGTCTTGTTTTGTTTACCGCCATTGCTCTCCTCTTATATATCTATTTGTCCTTGAGAATGTCCATCATCTCATCTATCATCTCTTCGTCCTGAAGCCTGAACTTGATCTCCACGCGTCTCGACGCTGCCATGTCCACTGCTTATGATGCCGTTGCTCTCCGTCAGACAGTACTTTGCCACTGAGAACGCTCGCTGCTGTGAAAGTTCAAGATTGTATATGTAGGAACCATTCGTATCCGTGTGTCCCTCTATGATTATCTCCGAAACGTATTCCCTGTAATCATCGCACAGAAGCACACTGCAGTACTTCGGCAGGAACTGGTTGATGGTAAGCATACACGAATATACCACCCGTTATGGCAAACATACACACACTTATAATCGCCCTATCTCCTATCATAATTAAAAAGAGGCTGTTTTACCAGTTGAAATACTTACTCCTTTACCTGTTATTTACATATTTACGCGGGATTTACATATTTTTACAAGGCTCTGTGCATACCGCACAAATGGCCATTTTCTTTTTGTTCACTTTGAAAAATGTGTCATAAAATCTTTAAATTTTGAAGATTTTATTTTGCAAAACGTTTTTTTTCTGTACATATTCTGTTCATATTTTGTGTATATACTGAACTCAGTTGTTCAAGAGAAAGTAATTTACTCTTAGTTGTTTAAGTTGTTGTTAAAAAAAAGAACCGCCTAGTAATTCAGGTGGTTCTTTTTTTGCGCACAAAATTATCTCTTATTTAGCAAAAGAGGCTGAAAAGATACAATTTCTTCAGATTTTGTATCTTTTCAGCCTTTTATTTTGATTTAGAGATAATTTTGTGTGCAGACGAACTCATCCGCCACCAAAAGATCCCAGCTTTATAACTCTACACTGCAAATTACTCCGTAGGAAGCTTTGCCTTCTCGAATATCTCAGCAACCTTGTCGTCAGGCTTCTTTGTGAGAAGTGATACGACAATAGCTGTGATGAACGCTGCTGCAAATCCAGGAACGATCTCATAAAGTCCTGTTGGTGTTGCAAGGAACTTGTACCAGAGCATGTCAACAGCAAATCCGACTATGATAGAAGCAAGTGCTCCATTGTAATTCAGTCGCTTCCAGTACAGTGACAGAACGATGACCGGTCCAAATGCCGATCCAAATGCGCCCCATGCATTTGACACGAGTGCCATGATTCCCTCGCAGTCTGGGTTCATAGCTATGGCAAGTGCCACAACTGAGATGATGATGACCACAATTCTTCCTGCCCAGAGCATCTCCTTGTCGGATGCACTCTTTCTGAATATAGGCTTGTACACATCAGACGAAAATGCTGATGATGAAGCAAGGAGCTGTGAATCAGCTGTACTCATGGACGCTGCAAGGATAGCTGAGAGAAGTATACCAGCTACAAGTGCAGGGAACACGCCTCTTACAAGTCTGATGAATACCTGTGAGTTATCTGTAAGTCCACCGCCAAGATACTTAAGGCCGACCATACCAACTACGGATGCCATAACGAGGATGATTCCCGTCCAGCAAGTACCGACTATTCTGGACTTCTTCATCTCCTTCTCTGACTTGATCGAAATGTATCTTATAAGAATATGTGGCATACCCATATATCCAAGTCCCCATGCAAGTCCTGATATGATATTGATCACACTGGTCTTGTCAAATGAACCACTTATAAGGGCATTGTAATAATTGTCTGGAATGACAACATCAGGTGCTATAAAGCCAGCGCCCTGCATGGTGATGACCGCAATGATAGGTGCGATCATGAGAGCTGCAAGCATCAGAAGTCCCTGGAAGAAATCCGTCCAGCACACTGCATTAAAACCACCAAGGAATGTGTACACGATGATGATGACTGCAGCGCCGATCATGGCTGTATTCCTGTCGATGCCCATAACAGTATTGAACAGAGTACCGCAGGCCGATATACTTGACGCAGCGTATATACAATATGCAACCACAAATATAACTGCACATATTATGAGAAGCAGCTTATTGTCTGACTGAAAACGATTTGTCAAATACTGAGGTATAGTGATCGAATCGTTGTACGCTATCGAGAATCTTCTGAGTCTCGGTGCTATGAATATCCAGGCACATGCTGTTCCGATGAACAGACCAACTGATATCCACATGTTGCTGAGTCCTGTCGCATAGAATGCTCCGGGCAGTCCCATGAGAACCCACGCACTCATATCAGATGCTCCGGCGCTGAGTGCAGCCACCAGACCATTCATATCTCTTCCTCCAAGAAAATAATCCTTCTCGCCGGCATTCCCCTTGGATTTGAAGAAGAAATAAATTCCTACACCGATTACCAGGACAAAATACGCTATAAACGCAATCATCTCGTAAACATTCATTAGTTAATCCACCTTCCATAATAATTATAATTTATCTGCTCCGCACCAACTTTACCACTGCAGTGCAGTATCTCACTGTCAGCGCACATAACAAAGCAAATTCTACACGGAAACATACCAAAATGCAAGGTTTTTCAGCATTTGGCGATTTTATCTGTTTTGCCAGTTTCCCGGCGGCAGGCCTCACAGCTGATGTCTGCCGCCGCAAGTCTCCCAAGATTCCTGCCTGCCCCCCGCCTGACTCCTGCCTGATCACTGCCTGATAAAACAGCCGGCTCACAGCGACATGCCCGGTCTCGATCCCGGAAAGCTCGCCATTAAGCCGGCTGTTTATATTTGACTACCCAATCTTACCGATTAGAATCCGATATGTCTGTTATCTGTGATCCTCTTCGCCTTGCCCTCTGAACGTGGAATGGTCTTAGGTGGAACCAGCTCAACCTTTGCACTGATGAGCAGGGTCTGCTTGATATCAGTCTTGATGCGGGATACAATAGCCGCAAGCTTTGCAGCATCGTCCATATCCACATCTTCCTTGAGCTCTACCTGAACTGTCAGCTTATCCTGTGAATTCACACGGTCAACCACGAGCATATAATGAGCTGAAGCCTCCTCCACACCGAGAAGGACTGACTCTATCTGACTAGGGAATACATTTACACCACGGATTACAAGCATGTCGTCTGTACGGCCTGTGATACGGCTCATCTTGACTGTTGTTCTTCCACATGCACATGTGCCGTGTGTAAGTGTACATATATCATGTGTCCTGTATCTGATCATAGGTGTACCTGTCTTGGTAAGGGTTGTAAACACAAGCTCTCCAGGAACTCCGTCTGGAAGCGGCTCCTCTGTGACCGGATCAATGATCTCTGCAAGAACATGATCCTCGTTGATGTGCATTCCGTTCTTCTCAAAGCACTCAAATGCAACACCAGGTCCACCGATCTCTGTTAGTCCATATATATCAAATGCATCGAAGTCAAGAAGCTCCTCAAGGTGCTGTCTCATCTCCTCTGTCCAAGGTTCTGCTCCGAAGAAGCCTGACTTGATCTTCAGCTCTGATGGAGCGATGCCCATCTCCCTGATGGTCTCTGCGAGGTATGTAGCATATGAAGGTGTACAGCAAAGCATGGTTGCGCCGAGCTCTTTCATCATCATGATCTGTCTCTGTGTGTTGCCTGATGACATCGGAACTACCATGGCACCAACCTTAGTCGCGCCCTGATGTGCTCCAAGTCCACCTGTGAACAATCCATAACCGTAAGCTATCTGGATGACATCATCCTCTCCGCCACCAGCGCACTTGATAGCTCTGGCTACCATCTCCGTCCACACATCTATATCGTTCTGGGTGTAGCCAGATACAACAGGCTTGCCTGTGGTTCCTGATGAACCCTGGATTCTGATGATATCCTTCCTGTCTGCTGCAAACAGTCCAAATGGGAAGTTATCCCTGAGATCTGTCTTCTGCATAAATGGCAGCTTGACGATATCATCTATGCTGTTTATATCCTCCGGCTTTACTCCCGCCTCGTCCATTCTGGCTCTGTATGCCGGTACATTTGCATATTCAAGTTCTACTGTCTTTCTAAGTCTCTCCCCCTGAAGCTTTCTTCTCTCCTCAGGATCCATACACTCCATCTCTTTATTATAGATGTAATGAATCTTCTTCTGTCTCATAACTTCACTGTCCTCCATAAGATAAATCAAATCAGCATTTGTGCAACCTGCTGATTTTGTATGACACTTTAGCGCGCCAAACAACTAAATTGTACATACATATGTGGGCTGTGTCAAGGAAAAGCCATCAATCGCAGTACATTTTCCGTATATTTTTGAGAGAACTTCGAATATTTGCGGTCAAATGACATCTTTGCCTGATAGATTACTCTTGCATTCCGGGTTTTCAGGTCGTATATTATTATCTGACAACAAAAAGAGGACGCGGGAGCTTGTAGTACAGGCTGAGAGGAAGGTGTGACCTTCGACCGGAAACCTGATTTGGATAATGCCAACGTAGGGAAGCCTGATAGCAGACGTTTGTTAAAGTGCAGACTTTATTGGAGTTACCAGATCGGTAACTCTTTTTTTGTGCAGATAAAAGACTTTGGAGGAAAGGGCTATGGTAACAGTGAACGGAAAGGATCTCGACGTCGCCGGGCAGAATCTGGCGGCATTTCTCGAAGAATCCGGCTACAAACCGGTGCGCATAGTTGTTGAGATCAACGAGGAGATCATACCGAGAGAGACATACGCAGACATTACATTTAACGACGGCGACTGTGTGGAGGTCGTGAGTTTCATGGGAGGAGGAGCATTATAATGAAAGAAGACAAGCTGATAATCGGAGGACATGAATTCAATTCAAGATTTATTCTGGGTTCAGGAAAGTATTCCATGAAGCTGATCGAATCAGCCATAAAGGACGCGGGAGCAGAGATCATCACTCTGGCCGTCCGCCGTGCAAATACAAAGGAAGAGGAAAATATTCTCGATTTCATCCCGGAGGGAGTTACTCTCCTGCCAAATACAAGCGGCGCGAGGAACGCCGAGGAGGCCGTGCGCATAGCAAGGCTTGCAAGGGCTCTGGGCTGTGGAGACTTCGTCAAGGTTGAGATCATGCGCGACAGCAAATATCTCCTTCCCGACAACCAGGAAACGATAAAGGCAACCGAGGCACTGGCAAAAGAAGGATTTGTGGTACTGCCTTACATGTACCCGGATCTGAATGCCGCCCGTGATCTGGTAAATGCGGGAGCCGCAGCGGTCATGCCACTGGCATCACCTATAGGTTCCAACAAAGGACTGGCTACCAAAGACTTCATCCAGATCCTCATCGACGAGATCGAGCTTCCGATCATAGTTGACGCCGGTATCGGAAGGCCATCCCAGGCATGTGAAGCCATGGAGATGGGCGCTGCCGCCATCATGGCAAACACCGCTCTCGCCACAGCCGGAAATCTGCCACTCATGGCATCGGCATTCAAGGACGCGATAAATTCAGGCCGAAAGGCTTATCTGGCAGGTCTTGGAAGAGTTCTCACCAGAGGGGCATCCGCTTCAGATCCACTGACCGGATTCCTGCATGACTAAGGGGGTGCACTCAGATGGAAAACCACTTTCTGATAGACTCGGAATATCTTTCGCCGGAAGCGTTGGAGATCAAGCACCGTCTGGAGACAGATCCATCGTCAAGGAAAAGCCATATGGAATACCTTCCGGGCATGGAGGTTATTGAATCTGACATCCGCAGCAAGGTCATGGAGCACATGAACAGCTACGACTACAGCAGTTACACAGGCAGAGACGTCATGGCAGCCCTTGAACACGAGACGTGCAGCATAGAGGACTTCAAGGCTCTGCTCTCCCCCGCCGCCGAACCATTTCTTGAGATGATGGCGCAGCGCGCAAGCCGCGAGACAAGCAGGCACTTCGGCAACACGGTCTACATGTTCACGCCGCTCTACATAGCCAACTACTGTGAGAACTACTGCGTATACTGCGGCTTCAACTGCTACAATCACATCAACAGAATGAAGCTCTCAGCAGAGCAGATCGAGAAGGAAATGAAGGTCATCGCCGACAGCGGCATGGAAGAGATCCTTATACTGACCGGCGAGAGCCGCAGCCAGAGTGACGTAACGTATATCGGCGAGGCATGCAAGCTTGCAAGGAAATACTTCCGCATGGTAGGCCTTGAAATATATCCGGTGAACACCGATGAGTACCGCTACCTCCATGAGTGCGGTGCGGACTATGTGACAGTGTTCCAGGAGACCTACGATGCAGACAAATACGAGACTCTTCACCTGATGGGTCACAAGAGAGTATGGCCATACCGTTTCGACTCGCAGGAGCGCGCCCTCATGGGCGGAATGCGGGGCGTTGCATTCTCAGCACTGTTAGGGCTCTCCGACTTCCGCAAGGATGCACTGGCAACAGCCCTTCACGCGTATTTTCTCCAGAGAAAATACCCACACGCAGAGATGTCACTCTCCTGTCCAAGACTGAGACCGATCATCAACAACGATCAGATCAACCCCCTGGACGTGCACGAGAAACAACTCTGCCAGATACTGTGCGCATACAGGATATTCCTGCCATTTGCCGGAATAACGGTATCTTCAAGGGAGAGTGCAGACTTCAGGAACGGCATAGTGAAGATCGCAGCGACCAAGGTATCGGCGGGCGTGTCAACCGGAATCGGCGATCACGAAAGCAAATACAGCGGCAAGACTTCCTGCAGTGAGCAGGGCGACGAGCAGTTCGAGATCAACGACAACAGAAGTCTTGAGCATATGTATTCAGACATAGAGGGCGAGGGGCTGCAGCCCGTACTCAATGACTATCTGTATGTGTAACAATTTTAGAAAGGACTTTGAAATGTATACATTTGATCCTACTTTATATTTTATAACCGACAGCACAGGTCTGTCCGAGGAAGAATTCTTATATAGAGTGGAGCGTGCCCTCGATGGTGGTGCGACACTCATGCAGCTTAGAGAAAAGGAAAGAACTACCCGTGAGTACATACATCTTGCGGACAAGGTGCACTCCATCGCGCGCCGCTACAACGTGCCACTCATCATAGATGACCGGGTAGATGTGGCGCTGGCGACCGATGCCGAGGGTGTCCATGTGGGGCAGACAGACATGCCAGTCTCCATAGCCAGAAAACTCATGGGGACTGACCGCATCGTGGGCGCAACCACCAAGACTGTTCCTCAGGCCGTGGAGGCGTATGAACATGGAGCTGATTATCTGGGAGTTGGAGCCATCTACCCAACCACCACCAAGGTCAAGACAGTGCTCACATCCACGGATACACTGAGAGACATTTGCAAGGCAGTTCCCATCCCGGTAAATGCCATCGGAGGACTCAATCCGACCAACCTGGATGTCCTCTCGGGCATACCTATCGCCGGCATCTGTGTGGTGTCCGCCATAATGAAAGCTGACAATCCAAAGGATGCTGCCAGCCGTCTATTGGCATTATCCAGGCAGTTACAGTCAAAAATCTCTCTCAAATAAGCAAAAATTGCAAAAATACGCAACTTATTTTCATTTTAATGAAAAGAAAGGTTGCAATTAAATGATTTTGCAATTACAATCAATACAAAGTGTAACTATTTTTTTTGTATGAGGTGGTTTTAATGGAAAACGTATTAAACAGCATATATTCCAACAGTATTATGGTTCAGGATCAAAGTAATGATACCGCAAAGGAAGCAGCAGTTGAGGCTGTACATGCAAGAGTCGTTGCAAAGCCGAACTTCATCAGAGGTTCCGTGGAGCTGCTCGTACTCTATCTGCTCAGCCAGAAAGATTATTACGGCTACGAGCTGTCACAGCTCATGGACTCACTGTCAGACGGCGTGATAAAGATTCCTATCGGTTCTCTCTATCCTGCACTGTACAAATTGATTGAATACGGTTTCATCTCCGATCACAAAGAGCAGGTTGGAAAGAGAATGACCAGAGTATATTATCATCTGGAGCAGCCTGGATTCCAGCGTATGCATATTCTTATAACTGAGTATACAAAGGTTCACAAGGCTATTTCATCCATACTTGACTATACTCCAGAGCCTGAGAAGAAATAATTTCTTTCAGATTAAAAATACCGTTGTCCATATTTTTTATGAACAACGGTATTTTTTTATTTTACTATTCTGTACTTCTTTGAAACTGTACCCTTATACCTTCCGGAAAACTTTATCTTCACCGTATATGTTCCGGCTTTCTTTCTCGCCTTAGGATATGTCACCTTGTAGTATTTTGATGATATTATCTTACCATTGCTGTCCTTCACAGTCACCTTAGGTGTCTTTGTCTTACCATCATACTTATATCTCGTCTGTGATAATGTAACACTCTTTATCTTCTTGACAACGATATACTTCTTCTGGCCGCATTTTCTGCATGTATGTAACACCTTGCCATCGCTTCTGGTAGTTGCTGTTTTTACTACCTTGCCGGAATATACATGCGCACATTTTCCTGTTACTGTTACCGTATATGATGCTGAACGTGATCCAACAGTGGCTGTGATCTTCACAGTTCCCTTTCTGAGACCTGTTACCACTCCTGTAGGTGACACCTTTGCAATAGCGGAATTCGATGTTTTCCACTTAGCTCCCGCAAGCACCTTATACGATGTACTTCCATACTGTCCAAGGACTGCCTTGAGTGTGAGAGTTACCTTCTGTCCCTCCTGCACGCTCTTATTTCCGGTCATCTTAACCGATGTGATATTGTCCTTCTGCACCTCCACCGTAACATCGCTCTCACCAGTGGACTTAGCCATAGTCTCAGCCTGACTGCCGCTTCCCATGAACTGGGCTGCAGTCGTATTCGGATAAGATGCATTCTTATTTATAAATGTACCAACACCCACATACCTGTTTGCAGGATTTATCATGGATGTGTAATGTCCGGTCACCGCTCCAGGAGTTCCCTTCACATAGGCATCCTTCTCGCTGTACCACTGCTCAATGCCCATGAGCATGCTCTCTGACCAGTTCCACGCAAGCACCTCGGAAGTCGGCCAGCCATTTCCCGGATATTTGAAATCAAATACAGACTTTCCGTTAAGTCTTGAGTGATACATTGTAACACTCGCCTCCGCAGCTCTGATCCTTGCTATCTTCTCAAGTCCTGCCGACCACTTGATCGGCACATAGTCGTCAAGCGTCAATTTCCGTCCATCAATCTTAACGCCCTGCTTACATGCTTCATAACGGATCTGATTGATCCTCTTCACTGCAGCCGAAGCCTCCGACACATACTTGCCCTTCATTGCTATAAACACGCAATTGGCAGATGGTTTTGTCACATCCGCAGGTATTGTCGCCGCTTCAGCACTTGTTCCTCCCGGCACGATCACTGACAATCCAACCGCAACTGCGATCGCCAGAGCCATTATCCGGTGTAACAACTTCTTCTTTTGTACTCCCATAGTTTGAATTTGTCCTGCCACTCAAAATGTGTTGAAATATACTCAAACACATCGAGAAATTGAAGTCCTTGCGGATACTTCTTACTGCTTCAATGTGTATGCTTTGGCGATTATAAACAATACGCTACTCACAAGTTCTTGTACACTCCACAGTCGTAAATTCCTGCGATAGCCCGCAGTACATACTTACGTTTGCTTTCATTATGCAACTTCGTAAGTTAAAGCATCTCTTAGATTAAGAGCAGCATTAAGATCCCTATCCTCGACATAGCCACAATCACAACGGTATATTCTATCTGAAAGCTTCAAATCTTTCTTGATAGCACCACAACAGTGACATATTTTGGATGATGGATACCATTTGTCTACGACTCTTAATTTAATACCATTTTCATCACACTTAGCTTTAAGCTTAGTTCTAAATTCATAGAACTTTTGTGATGCAACGGCTTTTGATAGATGTCTGTTCTTCATCATTCCTGATACATTCAAATCTTCAATAGTTATATAAGATGGCTTGGCTTTCACTATCTCGGTTATTGATTTATTGATATAGTCAGTACGGATATTATCTATTTTATGATGAAGTCTTTGCACTTTGAGCTTTTGCTTTTGTATATTCTTTTGAGTGGACTCTCCTTTCTTTAAATTCTCATACTTGCGTGAGAGGCATCTTTGTTCTCTGCGCAATTTCTTTTCCAATTTTTTAACTCTTGCTGACTTATTGATATTTTTATAAGTTTTACCATTAGAAACAATCGCCAAGTCTTTCAAACCCAGGTCAATTCCTATACCGTCATTGCTATTATTAGCAATCTTAGCGTTGGGAATTTCCACAAGAACTGACACATAATATTTGCCTGCTTTGATGGATACTGTACCGCTTTTGATTTTCCATCCGTCTTTAGTTGTTGGTATATAGCCTTTTTCTTTAATGCGTACCCAACCTAAAGAGGGTATATTCAACCTATGTCTCTCGCATTTACAATCTTTAGGATTATTCTTTACGAAATACATTTTTACATCAGATTTACCTTTCTTTTTGAAATTAGGAAAAGCACTTTGATGTTTAAAAAATCTTGTAAATGCAGTACATCCATCTTCAATAGACTTTTTTACAGCTTTTGAATACGCTTCTTTAATCCATAATTTTTCAGGATTATTAGGAATGTACTCATTATTGAGCCATACGCTAAAACTTTTGCCAGTCATAAACTCTTCACCTTTATCGTATAAAGCTTTGTTGTGACCGAGATAGAAGTTGTAAACATATCTACAAATGCCGATAGTCTTGTTAATCTTGATTTTTTGCTCGACTGTCGGATTTATTTCCGTTTTGAAGCTCTTTAGCAATTTCCTCATCCCCTTCTATTTGTTTTTTATACTTACAAAGACCGTACAATCTACAAGAAAAAAATTGAAGTATAGATACAATATCCTGTACAAGTTCTTCTTGCGGTGATAGTTCTTCATTATTCACTACCACTATGGTTGTATTAAACTTCATACAGAATTTTTCAAACCAATCATAGCCAAATCTGACAAATCTATCTTTATGTGTAACTATGATAGTTTTGATTTTTTGTTCCATTACTTCATCTAATAATTGATTCCACTTTTTACGATTGTAGTTAAGCCCACTTCCATAATCTCCAATACATTGATCTACAATGATACCTTTAGCATTGCAAAACTGACGTAAAAAAGTTACCTGTTTTTGTAAATCATCTTTTTGGTTTCTTGTAGATACTCTGGCATAAATAACAATCTGACGATTATCGTTCTCAGTATTTATGCCCTTAAACTGAAGATATTGGTCATAAGTATAATAACGCCTATCAGTCGGAGTCCGATTTGCTTTCAGAATCCCCTCTCTATCCCAACGTTGTAACGTTTTGACTGAGACACCCAATAATTCAGCAAAATCTTTTGGTTTGTAATTAGTGATATTAGATGTGTTCATAGCAATATCCTCCATGAGTATATTTTAACACATTTAGTCACTATTGACAACTGAACCACTATATTATGTCCGCTTGGATCCGCATATCCTATTGGGTTACCTGCACAGTAAGCGTAGAGATTTAGACCGTCTCCGTAATAGGTATCCTCCTGTATAAATCTTCCAATTACAGGATTATAAAACCTTGCACGCAGATAATACTGATTCGTCAGCTGGTCATACAATTCACCATTGTACCGGAAGCGGTTCGTCACCTGCTCATCACATACCATTATATTCCCAAAGGCATCATATGTATAGTAATTTAAAACTTTACCGGTCTTATTATCCAGTACATGCGTGACCTTCTCGGCATGTTATTTCTACACAAGACTTGCAACAGATTTGTTGCTACCAGATGTTCAGAAGAAGTAGATTGATATTGAAGTTTTTAAAAAGACTTGAAGATTTTTTAGAATAGATTTGATAAAATATATCTTGTGACAAATGAACATATTGTTTTCCTTGAGGTAATAGACCATTAATTTTTATACTTGATAAGTATTACATATTTTCTATAGCATCACTGATTCTATCATTTAAATATTCAATAAAATTTTTATAATTAATCTTGTACTTTTTATCTCCTTGTGACCACATCATAACGGCTCCAGTTTTTACATCAATACAATAAATCCATTCGTCACAATTTTCTATTACAATCTTATCGTCATTCAACCCATATGACCTGAATTCTAGTGTCTTTTCCACAAATATCATTTTGCCATTTTTACCTACACCCAATGTTTCAATGCCATCCAGTCCACCATGCCCATAATTTTTCAAAAACCAAACGTACTGCTCTGGAATTTTTAAATTTAATATTTTTTCTGCATCATATAAATCTTTATCATCTACATTAGGATGTGTAAAATCACCTTTTTCTTCATATTGACTTATAATCTTAACAATTTTATCATACATATTTTATTTTCCTCCTACGATTTGCTCTGCTCTCCATTTCCAATATATCTTCAAACTTTTTCATTGCAGCTTCGTACTGATTTATGTTCTGAGTCACATAATTTCCACTTGCCTCATAATCCATCTGCAGCCTTTGATATGCTGGCAGCATTGCAATAGAACCAGCCTGATAATTAGGTACTGATATAGCAGGACTTCCTGTTCTTGCTATCAGAATAGACCTTATAAACTCCAGCATAGAGTCCATATTCTGTGTGTCATTTTGATTTCGCCAAACAATAGTTCTGTGTAAGAATGAAAACACCAACTTGAAACAAGTCAGTAAAATCAATGTTTTACAGTACCTTAGACATAAAATGTCAGACAAATCCTTTTGTATACCTGGGGCAAATTTCGCCATAAGGTGTCCTTTCCCCTTTAGGTAAATGACAAAAAGCTATTATTAATCTCTGTATGTCATTCACTTCGTGAACAGGCAGAGATTAAAATAGCTTTTTGAGTTAAAGGATTTGAAGTCCTAAAGTATAACCATAATAAATTCAATAGTATCAAAACAAAAGAAGTTTGACAAATCCAAGAATCGGTCTACAATACTATTTTTACTAACTTATTCGCTACTTCCCGACACTCTACAATATTTTCTTCATAAACATCGTTTCCAAATGTAGCTATAAATATCTCGTTTATTGCTTGTGCTAACCGTTCAGGTTGTATACCTCTTTCTGAAATCATCAAATTGTATATCTTTGTAATTTCATTAATATATTCGTCCTTCGGTGCCATTGGGAAAAAACTTATTGGGTCCCATTCATTAATAATCTTCATAATTTCATTCATTTCTATCACTCTCCAAATAACTTACTTATTACGTCTAGCATGTTTTCATCAAAGTTAGATTTTCCCCATGCTGTAATCAATTTTCTATCCTTACTCACTATTGCAACTCCATCTTGTGTTATATACGCAAACTTATTTCCACCATTTTGAGATAAAACTTTTCCATTATTCACTATATCATCAATAAGTTCTTGGGGTCATACCTCGTTGTTGCATTCTTTCGGCAGCATGCTCTGCATATTTAGACCAATCTACTTTTATTTGTGGATTTTCAACATATGTTCCCATTTTTCCAAAATCATCACCATATTTTGCAATTGTATTACTTCCACCCTCACAAGTAATACTTCTTTCAGACTCCACCCGTCCTTTGCTAGTAGACATACCCCTATTCTTTCCATCTGCTTTTGACGATGAC
>NZ_JBEHVV010000057.1:0-18261 GCF_040227395.1 Coprococcus sp. RTP21428st1_C9_RTP21428_210409 | reverse complement strand
ATTGGTAACAGTGAAACCTGTCTTGACATCTCCTGTAACTTCAGCCTTATATCCTGGCACATTGCTTGTCTCTTCAACAGTATATGTTATATCCTTACCGCCGGACTTAAGTGGAATATCGTTCCATGTGTTTGTCCAGTTGTTATCGGCATTCAGTGTTACTTCTGAATCTGCAACATCTGATCCATCAGCAAGGAGCTTGACCTTAACACTGGTTTCTCTCTTGCCATCCTGATTATTGTTATCATCCCAAACCTTTGTCACTGAAATGCTTGTCTTACCAGGTGTGTAGCTGTTGGTGATGTTATATCCATCTATCAAAGTTGTATAATCTTTAACAGCATCCTCTGTTATTGTATACATGATCTCTGATCCGTTGTCATACTTAGGAAGATCTGTGAAACTGTACTTCCAGTTATCATTCTTTGAAACCTTCTTTGAAGCAACCTCATTGCCATTTGCAAGAAGTCTTACTGTAATCTCAGAAGCTCTCTTTCCGTCCTGATTATCTGCATCATTCCATGTCTTTGTTCCGCTGATATCAATTGTCTCAGGTGTATGACTGTTGGTGATGACAAATCCAGTCTTCACGTCGCCGGTTATCTTGGTATCATAACCCGCAACCGCATCCTCTTTAACGGTATAAGCTATCTCATTGCCGTTATCATCGTACTTTGGAAGATCAGCAAAGCTGAAATTCCAGTTACCTGACGCATCAGGGGTAACCGTCTTACTTGCGACCTCAGTCGTTCCATTCATAAGACGGACTTTAATATCCTCAGCTCTCTTGCCATCCTGATTATTATTGTCATCCCAAACCTTGGTTCCACTTACCGTGATAAATGCCTTGTATTCATTCGCCACAGTCACAAGTGATGATGACGATGATGAAATAACAACATCCGCAGCCGTATTGCCTGTTGATGAACCTACAGTATATGTAACTTTATGTGTATATCCATCAAACGCTGCACTTGTCTCTGTTACAGTGTATTTTCCATATGGAGCATTATTGATAACGTAGCTTCCTAAGTAAAACTGATCATATGTTACGATTGTAGGTCCCTTGTATCCCTCAGGGCCTGATATTGTAAATGTGATCTGCTTCTTCTGTGCATCTGTAAGCTTTGTATCATCGAGGTCTCCGCTGAAGAACTTCGTGATAACAAGGCTTCCAACATTCAGCTTGTTTGTGATCGTTGCAGCGGTAACTACATCGTTCTCATCCTTTGTGAGCTGAACATCGCTTGTATATCCTTCTACGTCATCCTCATCTACAGTGTAGTTGATAAGATTGCCATCGGCATCCTTCTTATCAAGATCTGTAAATGTTCCACTCCAGTTATTTGAATCATTGAGTGTAAGTGTCTTGTCAACGATCTTTGTTATATTGCCCGCCGCATCCTCTGTGGCAAGTGTAACTTTGATGTTCTTTGGTCTTGCTGACAGAATGTTGTCGCTGTCATCCCACTTCTTGGTTACAGGAATATCGATCGTCTCATTTGTCGCCTTTGTGTTGGTGTTCGTGATGGTGATCGTTCCGGTTGCTGTTCCATTATTACTTATTGTGACCTGGTAATCAGCATTATCGAAATCCTCTTCTGCAAAGTAGTAGAGGTAGTTGCCATTTGCATCAGCTACTTTAAGCTCTATCTCATCGCTTGTCCACTTATTTGCACTATTTAAGGTAATTGTCTTTACAACAGGATCTGTGTTCTTGTCGTAACTTGATGGATTAGTTGATGCATAGATCTTAACTGTTATACTGTCAACCGGAATATCCTTCAGTGTTCCACCTGCAGCATCCTTCCATACCTTTTTAACAGTTATCTTTCTGTTCTCAGGAGTGTTATCTACTGGCAGTGTATAATCCTGTGAACCTTTGCTGTCAAGGACTATGTCTGAGATAGAATCAGTTGTCACCTCAGCAGGTTTCGGTCCTGTCAGGCTGGATGAGATATTGTTCTCATATATGTATATAGGATCTGTGAGCTTCTCATAACCCTCTGGTGCTTCCACCTCTATAAGCTTGTAATAGTAATTATAATACAAACTTGATAATGTAAGTCTTCCCTGTTCGTTAGTTACTCTTTCCTCATCGCTTCCAGGTACCATGAGATTCCAGTTAGTGTCTGCACTGTTGTTTGGATCACCATATCTGTAAAGCGCAAACTTCGCACCAGCAAGCTTGATTCCTGTCATTATAGAGTCAGTTTTTATTATCGAAAGATTAAACTGCTCTGTATCAGTTCCCATTGATGAATCCTGATCATTGATGTTCGTGTCCGTTGATGACGAATCTGCCGAACTTGTAGATCCAAGAATACCAACGCTGTTCTTAACATCCGCTGTAAGCTTACCTGTATATACAAGAGTATATGTATACTTCAGAATAAACTTTGTCTCATCCGGCATGGTGAGTGTCAGTGTAGACATCTTAGCTGTCGTATCATCTGCATATGTATAGCTGTATTTGTCCGCCGGAACTTCAGCGCCTGTATCTGCGTACAGAAGCTTAAACGAACCATCCTTGATAAATACTCTCTTTACTGCATCCGCATTGCTGTAGTCATACTTGTCAACTACAGTTATGGATCCTGTATTGCCAAGAGCCTCACCCTTCTCATTGATATGCACAGTATATTCAATACTGTTGGTGTCATTATCATAGTTTCCTGCAGTTTTGGTAATATTCGGTCCAGTCACAGTAACCTTTGCGCTGTCATCCTTGGTCTTAGTTGAACCGTCGGTTCTGACAACTGTTGCCGAACAATTGTTGGTGAATTCCACGTCACTGCCACCAACAACGGATGATATATCCTTTGTGACCTTGACTGCATAGTAGACAACAACCTTGACATTTCTGGTATAAAACTCAAGTGACTTTATGTCAAAACTAATACTGTTGCTTGCCACATTAAAGTTCTCTATATAATTATTTGCACCTATCTGAGGTCTCGTCTTATTATCTGCATAATAAGAAACAAAATATATTCCAGCATGGCCAATAGTCTCTCCTACACCCTCTGGAAGCATATCACTCTTAAGGTATGTAGTATCGAGCTCAGTTCCTGCAGGAAGTGTATCTGTAAAGGAAAGTCTGTCTCCATCTCCATACGCAAAGTCACCGTTGAGAACTACCTTATATACGAACACATTGTTAGCCTTGTCATATACTACAATGCTTTCTTTCTCATCAGTACCATTAGTGTAGCTGTACTTCTCTACAACAGACCCCTTCGTTATTCCAGATACAGGATGTGAATCCTGTGATGTCTTGGATGAACCATCAATAGTAAGAGTACCCTTGTTGACTGCCGTATACTTGCTGTCAGACTTTACTGTCGTATTATATGTGATAACATAATCTATCGGGGTCTCCTCCGTGCCTGTTATATCTCTGAGGAATTCTATTGTATATCCTATTATGTAGTTATCAGATGATGCCGGAACATCTGCAACGCTGTCAATAGTTGAAAGCGTTGGTGCCCATACATTTGAGAAGTCAGCGTATGTTACCTTTACCTTGTAGTCAACTCCCTCTGTGAGGCCAGCTATTGTAAGTCCGTTTATCTGATCTGCCGTAAAGTAATGCTTTGGAAGTGCTCCATTATCATATGTTACAGAGTCAGTATATGTATCATTCGCATTGAGCTTGTCAACGCCAGATATTGTAGACTTCCATGCAAGGGTATATGTATCATCGTTCTCCGTCTCTGATACGAATTCCTTCTTTACTGAATCACCGGCCACCTCTACAGTCGCCTCGGCGCTGTCCGTAACTCCGTTCTTCTCTATTGTCGCTACATTCTTATAAACATCAGTCAGCTTATCAAGCTTGGATGAATCTGTTGTGTAGGTGAACACGATCTTGGATTTGTTCTCTGTCACATCAACCCTTGAAGTTCCATCCGTCAAATAAAGTTTACCATTCTCTTCCACAAAGCTTGCAGGAAGATTGATAGTGGTTGAAACATCTGTGTCATTTATGGATACGCTGCACGTCTTTTCGTCTGTGAGCTCTGTCCCATTCTTTGTGAGTATATCCGATACTGACATTCCTGTCAGATTCTTCTTCTTATCCGCATTCACGGTTACTGTCCATGTTATGGTTGACTTGTCACCTGACAGTGAACCGGTCTTACTTATGGATGCTGTAGACTTGCCGGCATTGTACCATGTACTGCTGTCGTTATCAGTATGCTCGTCATGTGAATCATCTGACACGTCTACACAATTCTTATTGTGTACATTTATGCTTCCGATGTCATCGGCAATATCTGAGACAATAACCTCGTATGTGATCTCATACTGTGAATTAGCGTCAAGCTTCGGAAGCTTTCCATTTATAACTGTTTCACCATTTCCTATGGTTCCTGTTGCAGGAGTCACATATCCATTTGCTGTGACATCCGTGCACTGTCCGTTGCTGTCCTTGAGCTTGCATGTAACATTCTGTACTGTTCTCTTGGCATCAGATCCAAGTTTTGAGTCAAGTTCATTTGCAAGAATATCATCAAGTGTAATATCACCATCGCTTCCATACTCAGAACTTACTATAACCTTGTATTTGTAAACTATCTTGTGATCGTCAGGATCAATGCTCACACCATCTGAGGATTTTGTAACCTTGAGATCTGTGGCACCATCCTTCACATATTTGTAGCCCTTGTTGGTCTGATCCTTATCATCAACCTTTGAATTCTTAGCCTCTGCAATATTGCTCTGGTTCAGATTGATCACGTCCTGAGAAAGATCATCGACTTTACTCTTTACTGTATAGGTTATCTTATATGACTCCTTTGCTCCGAGTGCAGGAAGAGTTCCTTCTATACTAGAGGTACTACTGTTATATGTGAGTGATGAGCTGCAGTCTGTGTTGTCAGACTTGATCACCTTTATATCTGTAACTTCAGGTATGACACCTGCTATGTCGTTGGCTATAACATCACTAAAGTTCAGATCCTCACTGGCACTTCCATGATTGGATGAAACTTCTACGGTATAGTCAAAGTATACATATCCATCCTTAGGATCTGTAACTCTACCCTCGGATGCGGTCTTCTTCACATCCACATCAGGCTTGAAATCCACATCCACAGTCACAATCACAGTGCTTGTGAATTTGTTCTCGACCTGGTTTTTCTCATTGTACTTTGTGAGATCCATATCGATCCACGCCTTGAAGAAAGCCTTGAGCTGGGCTCCCCCCTCGAGTGCTGTATGATCGATCGTCGCAGTAAGGACTCCGTTCACAACTGAATACGAACCGATCCTGTTACCACTTCCATCAGTTATATTCTCATTCAGAATATCGGAATTAAACTTTATGGTATCCGGCATCGTATAAGTAAATGTTGCATCTTCACCAGACTCCACTATGCTATTAACAACATTTTCCGGAAACACTATATCCATAGACATCTGGATATCTACACCGGCTTTTGTAGGATCATTTGGATCTACAGGAAGCGGCGTTGTGGACGGTCTGGAACTGCTACCATATATATTACCTGCTTTATCAGCAATCGTAGCTCCAGTAATATAATCTTCAAGATTTCCGGTTACTGCTGCACTCGACAGCATTGCTATCGAATCAGTAGCCGTGGCGTATGCGTCTCCCCCTCTCGTCTCGGCCGCATTGGACCAACTATAATTAGAAGGCGAAATCAACGTAGTTATCATAACTACCGCCAGCAGCAGTGCTATAAGCTTTTTCGTAGTTTTTGCCATTGTAATACCTCTTTTCTAATTATTTTTCGACTTACACACTTGCTTTAAATTTATCATAACACATGGTAATTGTAAACAGTTTGTGAACAAAAAGAACAGTTTTCTGTTGCTTTTTTGTTCACATTTACTTTATCGTTTAATTATTAGGTGATTTTGTACTACTATTCTTCGGCAGCATAATCTATCGAAATATATCAAACATATAAAATATAATCGATTACAATTCACTCTTTCTGTCTCTGTTGAGAAGCTCTGTGAGAGCCTCTTTTGCCGTCATGCCATTAAATAATACGTTATTGACTGCTTCAACGATAGGCATCTCAACCCCATGCTCCCTGGCAAGTGCCAGTGTTGCCTTGGCAGAATAAACACCCTCAACAACCATCTTGACCTCCGCCATAGCTTCCTCATAGGTCTTACCCTGACCGATGAGATATCCGGCATTCCTGTTACGGCTGTGCTTGGATGTACATGTAACTATAAGATCTCCCATTCCTGAAAGTCCTGACAGCGTCTTGACATCTGCGCCCATGGCAAGTCCAAGTCTCATGATCTCCGCCATTCCTCTGGTCATAAGAGCAGCCTTCGTGTTGTCGCCAAGTCCAAGTCCATCTGATATTCCGGCTGCCAGAGCTATTACATTCTTCACTGAACCACCCAGCTCAATACCAGTCACATCAGTGCTTGTATATACCCTGAAATAATCGTTCATAAATGCGTTCTGGATCGTCTTTGCAATCTCTATATCACGGGCACCGGCAACTACCGTTGTAGGTATTCCGCGGCCTACTTCCTCTGCATGTGACGGACCCGAAAGGACAGCCACCTTAGCCTGTGGGATTTCTTCCTCAATGATCTCCACGAGAGCCTTGAGTGTGGACTCTTCTATTCCCTTGCTGACATTCACGATAAGCTGTCCGTTGCTCACCTTGTCAGCGATGTTCTTTGCTGTGCTTCTGACAAACGGAGAAGGCACTGCGCACACTATCATCTTCTGACCAATAACAGCCTTTGACGCATCTGTTGTATATTCAATACTGCTGTTAAGTATAACGCCCGGAAGTCTGTCTCTCTGCTCATGAAATTCCTTGAGCATGGCAACCTCTCTCTCATCTATAGACCACACTATAACCTCGTGTCCATTTCCTGCCAGCAGATTAGCAAGTGCAGAACCCCATCCACCTGCTCCGAGAACACCTATTTTCATCGTAAAATACCTCCAAAATATTTATATTTCTTTTTTCAATCCTTGAATCATTTTTTTCTATTTTAACTTTTTTTCATCATTTAATCCAGTCTATAGTGACAATACATGGATGTTTTTGCAAATTTTTACTGTATTTTTAGATTTTGGGCTAGTTATGTAAACTCACATTATTCTAATCAACAGTTTTTAATACACATTTCACTGCGTATAAATATCACATAACCATAATCTCGGTTTTATGTATACTCATTATGTTATCTGATTTTGTTTTATCCAGACATCTATAAAACGTTGCTCACTACAAAAAATCCCCTCCTTCCTGTTTTATCCAGTAAGGAGGGGATTCAATAACTCTCTATTCGCTTCCGCTTTCCATCAAGCCTTCTTAGAACCAAACGACAACTTATTCTCCGTTCCCGCTATCAGTCTCTTGATATTCTGCCAATGTCTTATCACGGCCATTCCGGCTATGATTCCCGCCATGATTATTCCTTCGATCATTTTTGCATTCGATGTGAAATTATAATCTCCATGAATTGCAAATACTGTGTATAATATGAAGAATCCGATCATGATCGTAAGTGATCCAACCGATACATATCTTGTTATCACAACACTTATAACGAACGCTGCAAGGAGTATCACTACCAATCTCCAGTCCCACAGACCTACTATCATTCCGCCGCTGGCAGCAATTCCCTTGCCGCCCTTGAACTGCATATAGAATGGGAAGTTATGACCAAGCACAACTCCAAGTCCTGTATACAGTACGAACATGTATGCATTACCTATACCTAGCTGGCCAAGTATGATATGTGTCAGTGAGCAGGCGATTATTCCTTTGAGGAAATCCCCCAGGAAAACTATCAGTCCAGCTTTCTTTCCAAGAACTCTCAGTGCATTTGTCGTTCCCGCATTTCCACTTCCATACTTTCTTATATCAACACCTTTTATCCTGCCGTAAATATACGCTGTCTGAATGAGTCCTACTCCATAGCCCCCAACCAGACATATAGCCCTAATCAACATCTCCATGACTACTTCTCTTTCCTCTCCCTGATTATGAATTTTAGAGGTGTACCTCTGAATCCAAAGGATTCTCTTATCCTGTTCTCTATATAACGTGTATATGAGAAATGCATAAGCTCCTTGTCATTTACAAATATGACAAATGTAGGAGGTTTAACTGACACCTGGGTAATATAATAGAGCTTAAGTCTCTTACCCTTATCTGATGGTGGCTGCTGCATAGCAACCGCCTCACTCATAATCTCATTCAGAACACCAGTAGCTATGCGGAGTGAATGATTCTCTATAACAGCATCTATGGTCTCGAACAGCTTTGGAAGTCTCTGTCCGGTCTGGGCTGATATGAAGAGCAGCTCCGCATACGGCATGTATGAAAGCTTGTTTCTGATCTCCTCTGTAAACTTATATATGGTCTTGTCATTCTTCTCGATAGCATCCCATTTGTTCACAGCTATTATCATTCCCTTGCCACGATCATGTGCGATTCCCGCGATCTTGGCATCCTGATCGGTTATTCCCTCCGTTGCGTCTATTACGAGGACTGCAACATTACATCTCTCAACCGCTGATACTGTTCTTATGATACTGTATCTCTCTATATCCTCTTTAATCTTGCTCTTTCGTCTGAGTCCCGCTGTGTCTATGAATACATATTCTCTGCCATTTCTGACGATCTCTGTATCCACGGCATCTCTTGTGGTTCCGGCTATATCTGATACAATAACCCTGTCCTCACCGAGAAGCTTATTAATTATAGAAGATTTTCCTACGTTTGGCTTTCCTATGATGGCGATTCTAGGTCTCTCATCCTCCGTGTCATCCTTTGCAGACTCATTGAAGTGTGATACCACCTCATCGAGCATATCTCCTATTCCAAGTCTGGATGAACCTGATATAGGATGTGGATCTCCAAGTCCAAGATTATAGAACTCATACACATCCGGCATGAACTTTTCAAAGCTGTCTACCTTGTTGACAACGAGAACTATAGGTTTCTTGGATCTTCTGAGCATATCGGCAACCTTGGCATCATCATCAACCATTCCCTGTCTGACATCCGTCATGAACAGGATGACGTCCGCTGTCTCTATGGCTATCTCTGCCTGTTCTCTCATGCTCTTAAGTATAATATTGTCTGACTCCGGCTCAATTCCTCCTGTGTCTATCAGAGTGAAATTGTAATCCAGCCAGTTGATATCAGCATAAATTCTGTCTCGCGTAACTCCCGGTGTATCCTGAACTATGGATATCTTTTCTCCGGCAAGCACATTGAACAGAGTTGATTTACCTACATTGGGTCTGCCCACTATGGCAACTATAGGTTTACTCATTCTATCTTCCTCCATATATAATTAATTACATATCATCGCCAATTACTGCATGAATAAAATCAGCACCACTTGATTCTACAATACAAACATCGACTTGTAAAGCATCTGTGAGCTCTGCAAGCGTCACATCATCAAGGAATTTTGGCTCATCCGCCATAAGAGTATTGGAAGGCAGTATAAGTCGCTGCCCAAGAGGCTTTCCTGTGAGCTGCTTTCTTATATCTCCACCCGTAAGCAATCCTGTCACGGTTATTCTATGTCCAAAAAAATCATTAATGATCTTATACAGATGCACCTTCACATTAGGGAACTTCTCAGGGATCCTGTTAGCAAGGAGCTTTATGGAATCATATACGAGCACTCCAGTAACCATGGACACCTCATACTCTCTGTCATCGCCCTCTACGCAGCTCCACTCTTCATCAAACTCATCTATGAGCAGTCTCACCATGCCCACACCATTTTCAAGCTGGATAAAGCCATCATACCTGTCAGCCTCAGGGAAATCCCTGCCAGCATTTATATACCATTCATCACTTGCCTGGACAAAATGTGTGCCATGCTTTTCAAATGCCTTTTTCTGAAAATGTTCTATTATATCAATAACCTCGCAGGCGTCCTCTCTGTTGAACGGTTCAAGATGGAACAAGCCATCTCTGTAATCTGACAAACCGACAGGGACCACGGATAAGCTCTCCATAACAGGAACAAACTCCATAAGATCAGAGATCGTACGCCACAATTCCTCCCCATCATTTATCCCCTTGCACAGAACTATCTGTCCATTCATAGGAATACCAGCTTCATAAAATTTCCTTATATAGTCAAGTATGGCACCGGCAAATCTGTTGTTCAGCATACTGCAGCGCAGCTTGGGATTGGTAGTGTGCACCGATATATTTATCGGAGCAAGGTGATAATTGATTATTCTGTCAATATCCTTTTCCTTCATATTAGTAAGGGTAATATAATTTCCCTGAAGAAATGACAGTCTGGAATCATCGTCCTTGAAATATATAGTGTCTCTCATACCTTTCGGGTTCTGATCGATAAAGCAGAATATGCACTTGTTATAGCAAGACTTGTAATTATCCATCAGGGAATTTTCAAAAACAATCCCTAGATCCTCGTCATAATCCTTATCTATCTCCAGAAGCCACTCCTCGCCGTCAGACTTCCTCACGAGAAGTTCTATATATTCGTCATTTATGAGATACTGATAGTCAAATATATCCTCTATAGGATGGTCATTGACCGCCAGAATATTATCTCCCGGTTCGATCTCCATCTCCTGGGCTATACTTCCCTCAAGTATTTCCTTTACAATATGTTCCATAATTTCCTCTTTTATATTAATTGTCTACGGATCAAAAGCTGCAGCAAATGAATAACGCCCTATCATTCAGGGAGCATGATCACCGCTGCAAGATTACCCCGCAGGCCTTTGCTCGCCCTGTGTGAAAAAAGCCATTCGCTGTTACAGCATGTACATATATTTGTCACGTCAATATTCTCAGGTTTTACACCTGAATCAACAAGATTGTAATAGTTGGCCTTGTGGAGATCAAGCAGATATTTGCCATTACCCTTGCTAAATACGATCTGAGCCGCCTCTGCTTCCGTATATGCCGCCATAAAGCGTTCAGCTACATCTTCACTCACCTCATAGCAATTCTTGCATATAGAAGGTCCTATGGCGCAAATGAGATTCTCTGGAGATGTTCCATATTCAGACTTCAATCTGTTTATCATATGTCCGCTTATCTTGCTGACGGTTCCCTTCCACCCGGAGTGATTCGCCGCAACAACCTTTTTCACCGGATCATAGAACAATACAGGGACACAGTCCGCATAAAATGTCATAAGTGGTATCCCCGGAACATCCGTCATAAGTCCATCGATCTCCAGAATATCCGACTCTCTGATTATTCCCTTTCCGGCATCCTTCTCTGTAACTTTATATATGTCTGTCTTATGCACCTGATCTGAGAACACAAGCTTTTCGTGATCATACCCCACTGCAGCGGCAAATCTGCGGTGATTCTCCATTACCAGATCCGCATCATCGCCTCTGTGGAAGCTCAGGTTCATGGAACCCAGATATCCCTCACTCACTCCGCCGATCCTGGTGGAGAATGCATTTACAACTCCGGCTCTGTCCAATTTGTCAAATGATATATAATCCACGCCATCCACCGTGTGGACATGTGTTGAATTGTCTTTCCTAATATACTTTATATCCATATCCGCCATCCTATCAATATCCCGAATACTCAAATGCATTTTCTATATGATGTATATCCTCACCAAGTATGGTTATCACATCAAATCTAACCGGGGTGTCCATTCCATATCCATATTTGTTCAGGAAGAATAATGCAGTCCTACATATCTGTCTCTGCTTGCGCACATCGACAGCCTCCTCCGGCAAGCCCTTATGTACTCCGGACCTATACTTCACCTCGATAAACACTATATATCCATCGTGTTTTGCCACTATATCTATCTCACCGCTGGCCACCCTGAAATTCCTGCACAGGATCTCATAGCCCCTGCCAGCCAGATGATCAGCAGCTAAAGCTTCCTTTTCATTACCGGTTGCTCTGCTGTTATACATCATTTCACCTTTCCATGAATATATGTGTGATGAACAATTGTTATACAAAGTTCTTGATAAACGTCCTTCTGTGTATTGCGCACGGACCGATCTTCTTGAGCGCATCAATGTGCTCTGCCGTACCATATCCCATATTTTTTGCAAATCCATAACCCGGATACAGACTGTCATACTCAACCATAAGCCTGTCCCTTGTAACCTTTGCAATTATACTTGCTGCCGCAATCGACGCAGACAGCGTATCACCTTTTATTATGCCTACCTGCTCGATATCAACACCCGGAATATTAACCGCATCGTTTAACAGGAGCTGTGGTTTAACCTGAAGCTTCGATATAGCCTGCTTCATCGCCTCGTAATCTGCATTGAGAACATTTATCTCGTCAATTACTTTCTCGTTTGCCATACCCACGCCTACAGCTACAGCCTTCGCCATGATCTCATCGTATAGAGCCTCCCTCTTCTTCGGTGTGAGCTGCTTGGAGTCGTTGAGGTATAAAATATCACAGTCCTTTGGAAGAATGACTGCAGCAGCCACTACAGGGCCTGCAAGCGGGCCTCTTCCGACCTCATCTATACCACATATATATCCCTTATCAGCGTATTTTCTCTCAAATTCAAACATTTTATAGCTGCGGGCTTTTTCCTTTTCAAGAGCATTGATCTTTTTCTGAGCGGACGCTATGATCTTCTTTACCCCATCTCTCTCATCGTCGCCATACTTCTCGATAAGCCCCGAATATTCACTTATATCAGCATCAGCAAATACTTTTTTTATCTCCGCTATACTTTCCATATGTCCTCCACCTAAAAACAAGGACCATTGCCACTTTTTAGGCAACAGCCCCTGATATCTTATCCTATTCTATCTTGCCAAAACCGCCTGTAAATCTGAATACAGCCCTGCCGATGATGTCTTTCTTGTGTATATTGCCAACATCCTCCACACGGCTGTCACGGCTGTTGTTTCTGTTATCTCCCAGAACAAAGTACTCGTCATCACCCAGTGTGATCTCCTCGGCTGCAACTCCGCGCTTGTCGCTGGCTATGGCCTCTCTGCCATACACATCGCCCTCCAGAGGCTCGTCATTTATATAGATAACACCATCTTCGTCTATATACACTGTCTCACCCGGAAGTCCGATTATACGCTTGATGAAGAAGGTCTCATCATCGTCTCCATACGGGAATACAACCACATCAAATCTCTTCGGCGAGCCAAATTCATACTCAAGCTTGTCGATCCATAATGTATCTCCGCTGTGAAGAGTATTGCTCATGGACTCTCCACTGACCTCTGTTCGCTGTCCGACAAATGTGAGCACAGCCCAGCATATGCCAATTACTATTATTATATAAATACACAGAAATATGAGATCCTTGACAATATTGACTTCCTTTTCGGCCTTTTCTTTCTTTTTTGCCTCTTTCTTCTCTTTCCTGAGCTGCTTCTTTAAAGCCTTCTCGTCAAGTTCTCCATCCTCATTGTACACTTCTTCAGAAGAGTCTGTATTAACCGCTTCTGCAGTTTTATCTGAGCTCTCAGATTTAGCTGCTCCTGCAGCTTCTTCCGATGTCTCCTTCTGAGATGCTTCTTCCGATTTATCTGCTGTCTCCGCCTTTGCATCAGCCGAACTCTCAGCGACTGCTTTGTCCCATGACCAGGAGGACTTCTCCTTATTTTCCTGCTCATCGTCGGCAGTTTTCTTTTCAGCTTCCTTTGCTTCCTTCGCAGCCTTTTTTGCAGCCTTCTTCTGTTCTTTATCTATCGCTTTCTGACGCTTCTTCTCATATTTGGCGATCTCTTTGTCCCTTTCCTTCTTCGCAGGGTCATCCTCAAATATATCGTTTAACGCATCAGCAACATTCTTGTTTTCTTCACTCATCTAGTCTTCCTTCGGGGTCTCCAATGTAATACGCCCCAGCTTTCCCGATCTGAAATCATCGATCAGCAGAGCCGCAGCCTTGTCATAATCGAGCTCCCCGCCCTTCTTAATGCATTGTCTCTTCTCTGCGATACCTGTCAGCATCTGTACAGGATCATCAACACTTTCAATATTATACCTTTGAACAAGGGTATTACAATAGTTTGCCTGTAAAAATTTAATTAATTCAACCGCTATATCCGTTATGCTGAGTATCTCATCATTGATCGAACCTATGAACGCAAGTCTGAGACCAACGGCCTCATCATCGAATTTCGGCCATAAAATACCGGGAGTGTCCAGAAGCTCAATATTCTTTCCAAGTCTTATCCACTGCTTGCCTTTTGTGACACCAGGCTTATTTCCAACCTTGGTGCAGGCCTTTCTCGCATAGGAATTGATAAACGTGGATTTGCCGACATTCGGGATACCGACTATCATCGCCCTTATCGGACGGTTTATGATTCCCCTTTTTCTATCCCTCTCTATCTTCTCTTTGCAGGCCTCCTGCACGATATTGTTGATACTCTTCATCCCCATACCGTCACGGGCATTTATCTTTGCAACGGCAAAGTCTTTATTCTTATAATAGTTTTCCCACTTTGTTGTGACTGCATCATCCGCAAGATCTGATTTGTTGAGGAGTATGAGTCTGTATTTGTTCTTTGCAAGCTCGTCTATATCAGGATTCTTACTACTGAATGGGATTCTTGAATCCACCAGCTCTATGACGATATCTATAAGTTTTATATCCTCCTGCATCATTCGTCTTGCTTTTGTCATATGTCCGGGATACCACTGTATATTCATATCTCTACCTCTATTTTATCTTTACTCTGCCCAGCATCTCGCTCTTTTGCACATTGCCAGCCGCCTGAAATCTTGAATCCTGGCTGTTGTCCGGATTGTCTCCGAGCAGGAAGTATTCATTCTCTCCAAGTGTGATCGCAGATTCCGCTATTCCGGCTGTTTTTATCTCACAGTCGACGGGATAATCTGCAAGCGGATTGCCATTTATATATACCTGACCATTCTGGATAAGCACAGTCTCACCCGGCAGGCCTACCACTCTCTTGATGGAATAGTATTTGTCCTGATTCTCAACTATACGATACGCTACCACATCGTATCTTTCCGGGGATGTCACCAGATAAACAGCCTTATTGACCAGATACGATTCTCCATCCGTCAGTGTCGGCTCCATGGATGGTCCTACCATATATACCGTCTGGAATCCAAATGCAACAAAACCATAACCAAGTATAGCCGCTGTCAGTATCGATATGAACCAGCCAAGTGCGCTCTTCATAGTCTTTTTCAATGATCTCTGTTGTCTTCTCTGACGCCTTTTTTCTCTCCTTATCCTTCGGAGTCTGTCATATCTCTCACTCATGAATTCTATCCTTCAATCATCAATATATTTGTTCAGTTCATTTCATCCATTCTAAAAATGGCTGGAGTAGAAATACTCCAGCCACTTTTACTTTCATGTTACAAGCTTTATTATTTAACAAGCTCCTTAACCTTTGCTGCCTTACCAATTCTTGAACGTAAGTAGTAAATCTTAGCTCTTCTAACTTTACCTTTTCTTACAACTTCAATCTTCTCAACGAAAGGTGAGTGTACAGGCCATGTCTTCTCAACACCGCATCCGCTAGAGATCTTTCTAACTGTGAATGTCTCTCTGTTGCTTCCGCCCTGTCTCTTTACTACAGTACCCTCGAAGATCTGGATTCTCTCCTTGTTACCCTCTTTGATTCTGTTGTGTACCTTAACAGTGTCTCCTACGTTGAACTCATCAACGCTCTCCTTCATCTGTGAAGCTTCAAGATTCTTAATGTAATCGTTCATTGTGTTCCTCCTTAATATTCTGATGTTCTTACTACCATATCCACCGGATATATGGGCACAGAGGACCATCACTCTTTTCACAACTCATTTAATATAACATACTGAAATTGTAGATGCAAGAAGAATTTTCGGATTTTATCCGTTTTTTAGCAAACAGGGCATATAGATTGATTTCTATATGCCCTGTTGCATTAAATATCTTGTTCGACTTAATTCAGTCAAGTGGAGCAGACGCATTAGAAGACGAACTTCGTTCGCAGGCGTCTGCGTGCTTCACAAGGATTCCTCCCACCTACGGCGGGCCCCTCCTTATGAAAAATAGTGGAGCTGGCGGGAGTCGAACCCGCGTCCAAAAGCTCATTCACTACAGTTTCTTCCATCACAGTCAGTGCTTTAACATTCCCTCAGCCTATCGCCCACTAACATGCTATAGACCTTAGTAGCTTCATGGATTTTCCTACATCGCAAAGCTTAGATGCAGGAGTTTGCCGAAAATCGACGCCATTCCTAAAGGCTCGGCGTTCCTAAAGGATGACGACTGCCCTTAGGCAGCGTATGCTAAATTATCGTTAGCGTTTATTTTTTTTCCAGCTTTTAGCGTGGCTCTGGTCCACGGATGGCTTCCATAGCTTCAAAACCCCTGTCGAAACCAGTCAACCCCTGATCATAGATCAGTGATAACCAATCATTTATAATATATGCAGCAAATATCAAAATAATACCTGCGCCTATATATCTTAATTTATCAGATGCTCTTACTCAGCGTCAGCAGTTGTATCTTCCTCTGCATCTGTCGCCTCTGCTGTATCTTCTGCATTTTCAGTTGTGTCTGCTGTGTCCTCAGCATCGGAAGCTGTAGCAGAAAACAGAGTGTCATAACCGCTGTCCTTCCAAGTCTTGTCTACATATTCTGACAAGCCTGAAGCATCAACATACTTAGGTATCGCCTTATATATCTTCACACCCGCAACGCTTCCAACTATAGCAGCGATAACAACGATCGTAACTGTTATAGCAATAATCTTCTTGATCTTCTGCTTCCTAAGTATCTCCTTGCGGTGCTTTTTCTCATATTTCTTCTTATCTACTTTACTCTGACTCATAACGCCCTTCTCCAGACTATCGTTTATTTGATTCCGATACACACATTATATCTGAACCAGCTTATCTTATTCAACACCTTGCTAGTATAACACAAGCTGCATTATAATTCCAATAATAAGTTTGATTTCACAGAAATTCCACAAACGCTCACGATCAGAAGTCCTTGCTCCTGCTCTTAAGATCTCTCTCCATCTCGCGCTTCATATCCTTCTTGGCGATATCCTCACGTTTGTCGTAGAGCTTCTTACCTCTTGCCAGACCTATCTCCATCTTGACAAGTCCATCTCTGATATATACCTTGAGCGGCATAATGGTATAACCCTTCACCTTCTGCTGTCCGATAAGCTTGTTGATCTCGTACCTGTGGAGCAGCAACTTTCTCGTCCTGAGCGGATCTTTATTGAATATATTCCCCCTCTCATATGGGTTGATATTCATTCTGTACACATACACCTCGCCGTGGTCTATTCCGACAAATGCTTCCTTGATACTGCAGTGTCCCTGTCTTATGGACTTTACCTCGGTTCCCACAAGCTCTATTCCGGCCTCAAACTTCTCTTCTATAAAATACTCGTGATATGCCTTTTTGTTATTTGCGATGAGAGTGTTTCCTCTTTCCTTTGACAAATGTATCCTCTCCTTTATATACAATACTGAAATCTATCGACTTCGTCATCTTGTCTGTATTCTTCACCTTTATCTGTATAGGATCACCGATGGCATATTGTTTGCCCGTGTCCTCACCTATCATAGCATAATCTTCCTGAGAAAAATAGTAATAATCGTCGCGCATATCTGCCACGTTCACAAAGCCTTCCACCGTATTCGGCAGTTCCACGAACATTCCCCGGTTTGTAACTCCTGAGACAAATCCGTCATAGACCTCGCCAATGTGAGCTGACATATATTCCACCTTCTTGAGCTTCTCCACATCACGCTCAGCTTCCTCAGCTCTTCTCTCCTTGCGCGAATTGTCATCAGCCACCCTGTCAAGTATCATGCTGTAATGTTCTATTCTCCTCGAGTCAAGTCTGCCATGTATATTTTCCTTTATTATACGATGTATCTGCAGATCTGGATATCTCCTTATAGGAGAAGTAAAATGACAGTAATACTTACACGAAAGTCCAAAATGTCCTGTGCACTCCGTTGAATACTTCGCCTGTTTCATGGTCCTCAGCGCCATCCTGCTCACAAGATTCTCATAAGGCTCACCCTTTATCCTGTCAAGCAGCTTCTGGAATTCTTTCGGATGTATATTCTCCTTTGATGCCTTAAAGTACATTCCAAAATTACTTATAAGGAGCGCCAGCTGCTCAACCCTGTCTGCATCAGGTGTCTCATGGACTCTGTACTCAAATGGTATATCCTGCCAGAAATAATCCTCAGCAATCGTCTCATTTGCAGCAAGCATAAAATCTTCAATGATCTCATTGGATCTGCGTCTCTCATATACACCTATTG
>NZ_JBEHVV010000056.1:0-19105 GCF_040227395.1 Coprococcus sp. RTP21428st1_C9_RTP21428_210409 | reverse complement strand
CGAAGATGCCAGCGAAAGCAAGGGGCGTGGTAGTTCTGAGTGCTGCTGGGATAGTCCTGCTCATTATATCCCAGTTCAGTGACAAGCTGTTCTATTATATAGATGATAACAACTTCTATAACAGGAGCAGCGGTTATCTGTTGTCGCAGCTTATTGCAGTAGCAGGACTTGTTCTAAGTTTTTCGATACTTTTGCAGTATAAAAAAAGACTGGAAAAAAGAGTTTTCTGGTCAAGTGTTTTGTATTTTATCCTGCCATGTATATCCACGGTTGTTGTCATATTCTATTATGGGATTTCATTCCAGACAATATCTGTGGTTGCTTCTACACAGATCATGTTTGCAGTTGATATGGTCGAGATGGACAGATCACTTGCGAGATCCAGACAGGAGGTTGAGCGTACAAAGTACGAGGCTGAGCATGATCTTCTGACCGGCATGTACAACAAGACAGCCGGAATGCAGAGGATAAGAGAGTATATAGATAACATGACTGACGAAGATAGTGCTTCTCTTGTATTTGTGGATATAGATGATTTCAAGAGTGTAAATGATACATATGGTCACGCAGTTGGTGATTACTGGATTGAGAAGGTGGCAAAGTTTCTCCGGAGTGACTGCTATGAAGAGGACGTTGCCTGCAGGTATGGTGGAGACGAGTATGTTGTGCTTCACAAGGGCTTATCGGATATATCTGTTCTGGAGTCAAAGGTGATAAGATTTGCCAGAAAACTTCAGCGCAAGACAATGGAGAGAGGGCAGAATGTCCATTGCAGTGCTGGTATATGTCAGATCAATGGTTCAGGATTCAGCACAGAAGAGTGTATGAATGTCGCGGACACTGCGCTGTATGAAGCAAAAAAGAAGGGCAAGAATGTCAGCGTGATCCACAGCATCAACAGGGATGGTACGGACAGAGTGACCGTACTTGACAAGATAGAGTCTGATATAAAAAAGGCTCAATCCAGGGTAGAGGCAAGGATCGCATATATGTATACTGATATTATATATGTTAATTATGAGAACGATAAATACCGTGTTATAAAAGGCGATTCTGAGCTGAACAATGCTGTATCTTGTGCGAATAACTACGATGAAGTAATTGGATTGATAAGTAACCGGTTTGAGTCGGATCGGTCAAGAAAAATAGTCAGAGATTTTCTCAGCCGCGAGCGAATGGAGAGTTACACAGGCGGCAATACGGGATATCAGACAGAGAACATTCGCAGAGGGGTTTTGTCAGTCAGCTGTGCAAACAACCATGGGGGTGCAAGTCTTATACATGTTATCCCGGTGGACGAGGACGGTGACAGAGGTTACTTTGTGGTCGTGCAGGATCTTGACATATATGCTGGTTGAAGTATATAATTACACATAATAATCTAAACGAAAACAAGTTGGTGGATTTTTCCGGATCAGGTCATCTTTTCGCCCCACAACCGCAAGGTTGTGGGGCTTTATTTATGCCATCCGGGGATGGAGGTTTTATGAACGAGAATTTTATGAAAGAAAAGCCGGTGTTCCCACTTTTGATGTCCATGGCACTGCCTATGGTTATATCGATGATGGTGAATGCTTTGTACAATATAGTTGACAGTTTCTTTGTGGCTAAGATAAGTGAGGATGCGATGACAGCACTTTCGTATGTATTTCCACTGCAGAATTTTGTAAATGCTGTGGCGATCGGATTTGGTGTTGGAATAAACGCGGTGATAGCCATATATCTTGGAGCCAAGGACAATGAGCGGGCAGATCGTGCAGCTAGTTGGGGGATGTTTCTTGCTGTTATACAGGGAATAGTGATGACAGTCGTGTGTATTGCCATTATTCCATCGTTTCTCAGAGCCTTCAAGGCAAGTGGAGACGTCCTTGACCTTGGCTGTCGTTATGCTGACATAGTATTTGGATTTTCTATAATTATTTCGGTTGATCTTGCATTTGAGAAGGTATTTCAGTCAGTTGGACGCATGATAGTTACAATGGTTGGACTGATGGGCGGCTGTATTATGAATATAGTGCTTGATCCGCTGCTGATATTTGGTGTGGGACCATTTCCTGAAATGGGTATAGAAGGCGCTGCACTGGCAACTGGCCTGGGACAGGTGTTTACACTGATCATTTATTTTATTGTGTACTTTGGAAGACCGATAAATGTGAAGTTCGGCATAAAGCATTTGCATGAGGGCGGTCTGATGGTGAAGAAGCTGTATGCCATAGGTATACCTGCCATACTCAATATGGCACTGCCGTCTCTGCTCACAAGCGCACTCAACGCCATACTCAGCATGTATTCGGCAACTTATGTCATGATCCTGGGCGTGTACTACAAACTTCAGACATTCCTGTATATGCCGGCAAATGGAATCATTCAGGGAATGCGTCCTATCATAGGCTATAACTATGGTGCCGGAGAGCATGCCAGGGTGAAGAAGATATTCACCATAACGCTTGCATTAAATGTTGGAATCATGCTGGCTGGAACAGTTGTGTGCCTGCTCATCCCGGAAAGGCTTATAGGTATGTTCACAGAAAATGTATCTACAATAAATGCAGGTGGAACAGCACTGCGCATCATATGCGCCGGATTTTTAGTGTCGGCTGTGTCGGTAACTGCATCGGGGGCACTTGAGGGGTTGGGAAAGGGAACTCCGTCCCTGCTCATATCCCTGCTCAGATATGTGGTTGTCATAATCCCGGCTGCATGGATACTTTCAAGGCTTTGTGGTTTCGGACCTGCTGGTGTGTGGAATGCGTTCTGGGTAGCAGAGCTTATAACGGCGGTGTGTGCGGCGTTTATATATAGAAGGGCTATGAAGGGACAGCGAGAAGGGGCTTAGATAAATTGAAGATGTAATACAAATAAAGTCACGACGTTGATGCTGAGTGGTATCTGTCCGGGAATCCGGGGATATCAGTGCAGATTAGGTCGTGACTTTGTTGTATTTATCACACACTATTTCTAATTCGTTAAAAGGTAAACAATACTTTCTTATTTTGAAAGGTTCATTGCTAATATACTGGTTATATAATGTTATTGCTTTATTCGCTATTTCTCTAGAGTGATCCTCTTCGTTTACATAATCAGATATAAATTTTAAGTCTCGTTTTCTATTTTTCTCCAAACGAGAGTCATTTTTTCTTATAGAATAATCATCCATTGGTAAAAGTTGTTTTTCTGTAACAGGAATCATATCAATAAAATTTATTCCGCTTACAAAACGTCCGGTTTCGGTAATGACTTTTGTATAACCAGCGTTGTTATGTAGTGTTTTCCTTTTCTGAGGCTTGCCGTCATGTCTTGTTATCGGAATGGCATACATTCTACTATTAACCATAACAATGATGCCAATAAAGTGCCTGTTATCTTTGCCTAATTGAGGGCTTACAGATGGTACATGATCACAAACTTTATGTAGTTCTCGTATGTATTTCATATCTATTCGATATAGATGTAAACGATTTTTTGTCATATATTCCTCTTTAAATGAAAAATTTGGATGTAGGGGCTTACTAATAAATAAAAAAGGCTATGCGCATAATGCACATAGCCAATAATTGTAGTTCCACCTCGGTAGAACTAACGCTTTTCGTATTCCACTTAACGGCAGGAGCCTCCGATTGACTATGATTATAACATATACAAAAGAAATGTCAATTTCCCTATTAGGATTACAGTTTTATAAAAGATATATGTCACTGAGAATACATGAGAGCGGCTTGGAATTCAAGGGACTTGAAAGAGAGTTAATGAAAGCTTTAGAAAAGTATACAAAACGGAGAATTTGAGCTACAAATTGAGCTATTGCCCATCAAACATTTAGTATGTTAGAATAGTTGTGGTTATCCTATAAAAACACTAGGATAACCACGATTGTTTTGTTGGAGGAAAAATCGTGGGAAATATATTCAGAAAGGCATTCATCAAATCAATCCCAATCATGTGCAGCTATTTGTTCGTCAGCATGGCATATGGGATCATGATGGAGAATGCCGGATTCAAATGGTATTATTCACTGCTGGTCAGCTTGACGGTGTACACAGGAGCGTACCAGTTTGTGCTTGTGACGCTGCTTTCAAGCGGAGCATCCATACTCACCATGGCACTCACTGCATTTCTGATGAACAGCAGGCAGAGTTTCTATGCACTGACATTTGTGGATGAATTCAACCGCATGGGAAAGCGGAAATTATATATGATACATACAATGACGGATGAGACTTATGCCGTGAACTGCACCCTGCCGGACACCGGTAAGGAGAAACAGAGCATCATGTTCTGGGTGGCTTTTTTGTCGAGGTGTTACTGGATGATCGGTGCGGTTGCTGGGGGAATCCTGGGGCAGATCATTCCATTTGATATGACGGGGATTGATTTCTGTATGACGGCGCTGTTTGTCATCATATTTATCGATCAGTGGGAGAAGGCGGAAAGTCATATCCCGGCGATTGCGGGAATTGTGATAGCGGTTGTATGTCTGCTAGTTGTTGGACCGCAGTATTTCCTTCTGCCGTCACTCATCATAGCGTCAGCGGTGCTTGTGGTGTGGAATATGAGGAGAAAGTAGGAAAATATCATGAATACGAAATATATATTGATAGGAATTGCGGTGTCGGCAGTTGTAACATTTGCACTGAGGGCACTTCCATTTGTCATATTTAATGGAAAAAGACAGATGCCGGAGATGCTGGTGAAACTTGGAAGGGTGCTTCCGGCGACCATCATGGCGGTGCTCATAGTGTACTGCCTGAAGGGGGCTGTGTCGGCTCCAGTGGCAACTGGAATACCGAGTCTTGTCGGCGTGCTGGTGACAGGCGGAACGTACAAATG
Source organism: Coprococcus sp. RTP21428st1_C9_RTP21428_210409 (assembly GCF_040227395.1). NCBI lineage: Bacteria > Bacillati > Bacillota > Clostridia > Lachnospirales > Lachnospiraceae > Coprococcus > Coprococcus sp. RTP21428st1_C9_RTP21428_210409. The sequence goes on along the minus strand of NZ_JBEHVV010000056.1, from coordinate 14,278 downwards.
GAAGCACAATACGCTGTTAAGTATTCTGCTGGGGACTGTGAGCTATATGGTTATGCTGCGCATAATGTAGATAATCATTTTTGGTTGATTGTTTTTAGCAGTAATCTCTGCAATCGGATTGCGGATAATTTGTACGCAGAATCCCACTATTGAATGAACGTGCATAATTTGTTAGAATAGCTGTGTGTTTATCGACGTAAGCACATATTATAATATGAAGATATCATCGCGGCAGATTTTGTCTGGGCAGGTGATATTGGGAGATATTATTAGAAAGGATCTGAATAAGTAATGGATAGATCAGATAAACAGAGAATTGAGGGAATCGTGCAGAGGATATTGGATGATTTCGGCGATGACAGAGCCATCAACAAGACGGATCTGTGCAACGAGCCGGATAAGACAGCCATTATCGATGTGATCGACAAACTCATGAAGATTCTGTATCCGGGTTATTACAGCGACAAGCTGTATAAGATATACAGTCTGAAGAATAACATGTCTGTTATCATAGAGGATGTAATATTCCATCTGAAGAAACAGATCATGATAGTTCTCAGGTATTGCAAAAAGTTTCCTGAGCTCACAGATGCTGAGCTTGAGGATAAGGCGATGGATATAACATATGAATTCATGGATAAGATACCTCAGATAAGAGACTATCTTGAGACTGATATCCAGGCGGCATTTGACGGAGATCCTGCTGCGGGCAGCAAGGATGAGGTCATACTTTCATACCCTGGACTGTATGCCATATCTGTATACCGTATGGCACATGAGCTTTGTCTGCTGGATGTGCCGATGATACCAAGGATCATGACTGAGCACGCCCACAGCGTGACCGGAATAGATATTCATCCGGGCGCCACCATAGGAAAGTATTTCTTCATTGACCATGGTACGGGAATCGTTATCGGCGAGACGACTATTATCGGCGAGCATGTGAAGATATATCAGGGCGTGACACTTGGAGGACTCTCTACACAGGGAGGTCAGAAGCTCAAGGGAGCCAAGAGACATCCAACCATCGGTGACAACGTGACCATCTATTCAGGCGCGTCCATCCTTGGAGGCGAGACTATCATCGAGGACAACGTTGTTGTGGGTGGTAATACATTTATCACCAACTCAGTTGAGAAGGATACAAGGGTTACTGCCAAGAAGCAGGAGCTTCAATATAAAAATAATTAGAGGACATACAAATGAGTGACATACGAAAGATAGCAGTCCTGACCAGTGGAGGAGATGCCCCGGGCATGAATTCGGCTGTAAGAGCGGTGGTTGTATCAGCCATAAACAGCGGGATTGAAGTAGTTGGAGTATTTCGCGGATACGAGGGACTGATCAACTGGGAGACACAGCCGCTTGGACTGGCGGACGTCAGAAACATAAACAATCAGGGAGGAACGATACTTTTCACCAGCAGAAGCGAGAGATTCCTACAGAAAAAATACCGCGAGCAGGCGGCAAAGAATCTGAGAGATCACGATATAGATGCGCTTGTTGCCATCGGTGGGGATGGAACACTCCGTGGAGCCATAGCATTTCAGAATGAGGGTATCAATACCATCTGCATCCCTGGAACAATAGACAGAGATGTTGCATGTTCTGAGTATACGCTGGGATTTGACACGGCGGCGAATACAGCCATGGAGGCCATTGACAGGATAAGAGATTCATCGGTTTCCCACGGACGATGCAGCGTCGTGGAGGTCATGGGACGAAAGAGAGGCTATATAGCGCTCTGGGCAGGCATGGCGACATCAGCTGATGCCATCATAATTCCTGAAAAATGGGATGGTGACTATGACAGCATCATAGACACGATAAAGGCAAAGCATGCTGATGGAAGAAACAGCTATCTGGTGGTTGTGGCCGAGGGTGTTACAGATGCTCCAGAGCTTGCACAGATGATTCTTGATAAGACTGGTATAGAGTCGAGGGTATCGGTGCTTGGCTATATACAGAGAGGCGGACAGCCAACGGCAAAGGACAGGATGTATGGCTCACTCATGGGTGCGTATGCCGTTGATGTGCTCAAGAAGAACAAGGCAAATCGTATGATAGCTATCAAGAACGATATACTTATAGACTATGATATAAAAGAGGCAATTGATATACAGAACAATCAGATCGATTCCTTCCAGTATGAGCTGAGTAAGCTGCTGGCCGAGTAATCGGTGAGGCTGGCAGTGGGTAAAAAATAAGCTGACTGATTATAAAAAGATATATAAATGACAGGTATAAAAGATACAATATAAAGGAGAAGGTTATGAAACAGGTAATATTAACAGGCGACCGTCCTACGGGCCGTCTTCATGTGGGACATTATGTAGGATCACTTAAGAGAAGAGTCGATCTTCAGAATTCAGGAAAGTATGATGAGATTTACATCATGGTGGCTGATGCGCAGGCGCTTACAGACAACGCAGAGCATCCTGAGAAGGTCAGACAGAATATTATGCAGGTTGCTTTGGATTATCTTGCCTGTGGCATAGATCCTGAGAAGTCTACTATATTCATCCAGTCAATGGTACCAGAGCTCACAGAGCTCACATTCTACTATATGAACCTTGTAACAGTGGCAAGAGTCCAGAGAAATCCTACCGTTAAGGCAGAGATCAAGATGAGAAACTTCGAGGCAAGTATCCCTGTTGGATTCTTCTGTTATCCTATCAGCCAGGCTGCAGATATCACAGCATTCAAGGCCACAGAGGTTCCTGTTGGAGAGGATCAGATGCCTATGATCGAGCAGTGTAAGGAGATCGTTCACAAGTTCAATTCGGTATACGGTGAGACACTTGTTGATCCAAAGATCGTTCTTCCTGACAATGAGGCATGTCTCAGACTTCCAGGTACAGATGGTAAGGCCAAGATGAGTAAGTCACTTGGAAACTGTATCTACCTGTCAGAGGATCCTGCAGATATCAAGAAGAAGGTTATGTCCATGTACACAGATCCAAATCACATCCGTGTTGAGGATCCGGGTCAGATCGAGGGCAATTCAGTATTTACATATCTTGATGCATTCAGCAAGCCAGAGTACTTTGAGGAGTTCCTTCCAGACTACAGTGGTATGGATGAGCTCAAGGAGCACTACACCAGAGGTGGCCTCGGTGATGTAAAGGTCAAGAAGTTCCTGAACAATGTTCTTCAGGCTGAGCTTGCGCCTATCAGAGAGCGCCGTCAGATGTGGGAGAAGAGACCACAGGATGTATACGACATCTTAAAGAGTGGCAGTGAGGTTGCCAGAGCAAAGGCAGCAGAGACACTTGCAGATGTGCGCCGTGCTATGAAGATTGACTATTTTGAGAACGACAATCTTTTCAAGTAAGAAATATTATAACTTTTAGCATGATTACATGTGCAAAAAGGATAAAATTCTCGCCAAATGTCCTAAAAAGTGATATTTGGGACAAAGCAAGGGAATTTTATCCTTTTTTCATGCAAATAATCATTTTAGAGATATTTTTGTGCTAATGACGAGCAAATTATCTCAAAATAAGAAAATCCTAGGGAGATGACATATCACCCGAATGTGGAGTTAAATAACGCTGTCAATCACATATTATATCCTCACAACCACAGCTTCATACGGATACAGTCCTGTCAGTGAAATTACACAGTGCAGATGGGCGTAAATTGCAACAGTCAAAAACAGTAATTACCTGAGTCGTTAACTATATAAATAATCCGGATTTCTCCTTGCTGTGCTCCAGCTTGTCAAGAAGCTTTGCGCAAGGCTTGGCGAGCAGCAGTCCGATGACCGCTGAGATCGCAACATATATCAGCAGGGTGGCAAGACATTTGCCGTAGGTGTGCTGATACATTCCGGCGACACATTCCCTGAGGGCGTTCATGCAGTATGAGAACGGCATGAATTTGTACAGGTACTGGTACACTGATGGGAGCACTTCCACAGGGAAGGTTCCACCTGCTCCCGCAACCTGAATGACCATGATGATCACGGCGATGGCCTCACCGATATTGCCAAATGCCACGGTGAGAGAGTAGATCAGGAATGTAAATACAAAGCTCGTCATTATGGCGGCCAGTGCAAATGCTATCGGATGCTTGCACTGTATTCCCACGTAGAACAGATCGCCCATAACGGTTATGATTGTCTGGACCTGTCCGATGACGAAGAAGTTAAGATATCTTCCGAAGAACTTCTGGTAAGGCTTCACGCCCTCAAGCTCTTCATTGTCCTTGACCTTAACGTGTATGAGTGCCACAAGTATGAGAGCACCGACCCACAGTGCCAGGACCGTGTAGAATGGTGCCATGGCTGATCCGTAGTTGGATATCTCGTATACAGCAACTGTGTTCATCTGTACCGGTGATGAGATGAAATTCACTATCACCTGTGGATTGTCCTTGATGGCATTTATGAAATCCTGGTAGCTGCTGTTAGACGTGATCGTCTGTATGTCGGCCTTGATCTTGTCTATGCTTTCTTTGAGATCCTTCAGACATTTGATCGTTCCCGCGATGTCTGCGGTTCCGTCCTTCAGAATGTCCTGATACTCGGTCAGGGACTTGCTGATATCGTTGAAGTTTCCCGGAACATTTGCCAGCACGGTCTGTGCCTGCGCCAGAGATGACTGGATATTCTCTAACGAAGATTTCAGTTCAGGCGAAAGTTCGTTATTTATGAGATCCTTCACTGAAGCAATGTCATTTGTACACTTCTTTATGTCGGACGATACCGCTTTTTTCAGTGATGCAAATTCTTCGTCCGACAGGCTTGTGTCGGATACAAGCTTTGCTAAGTCTTCGTTCAGATTTTCAAACTGAAGTTTGGCATCCGATACTATAGGTGACTGGGCTTCGATCAATCGGTTTATGGTGTCCAGAACATTGGTGCCAAGGGAACCATTGAGGTCAGTTTCGATTGACACTGATCCGATATCGTGGGTTCTTGAGAGGCTGTCCACGGTTTTACCAAGCTCTGTAAGTCTGTCAGAGATCATGTCGAGACCTGTGTTCAGCAGTGATATCGAGGTGTCTGCAACGTCGCTGCTTATGCCTGCGCTGTCACTCAGATTTCCAAGACTGCTTGAGCCGCTCTGTGCCATGCTGTCTATGCTTGGAAACAGAAGCTGAGTGGTATCGATGGCATCTGATGCAGACTCTGTGAGCAGTGAAAATGTATTCAGCATATAGACGTAATTGTCCAGCGTGGATGAGATCTGTTCCAGTTTGCTCTCAAGACCGGCAACGAGGTCTGAACCGTCTATGTTATTTCCAGAAATGAAATCTCCGGCATTTGCAAATACCTCGGTCAGCGTGCTTATGATCTTTGTGTTTATCTCGTTTTGGACGGTAGTCTTGACCTTGCCGGTTATCTTGGTGGCAATGGCATTCTTCTTGCTGTTCTCGTAGTATTCGATATTTGGATTGACGATGTTGCCATTTAGTATGCTGAGCATGTTCGCCGTGAAGTCCTTTGGTATGATTATTCCGGCATAACATTCCCCGCTGGCGATGAGTTCAAGTGCCTCATCTTTATTATCGGCAAATGTCCAGTCGATAGTGTTGTTGTTTTCAAGACTTTCGATCACCATGTCTCCGATGGTCAGATTTATTCCGCTCATCTCGATTCCCTCATCCTCAGAGTAGACGGAGATCTTCATGAGTGAGGTGGCGGACTCTCCATACGGATCCCAGTTTGACAGGATGTTGAACCACGCATACAGGGAAGGGATTATGCACAGACCCATGACTATGGACAGTGCGACAACATTTGTGGTGATCCTGCGCAGATCAGATATGTATACACGCCAAATGTTTTTCATGATAATTCCTCCTTGTCAGCTTCTGTGTTTTTTGTGGCTTCATCCTGTGCATCCGTCTGAACCGAGTCGCCATGTTCATCCGTCTGAACTGTCTCGTTTTGCTCATCAGACTGCACAGACACACTCTGATCATTCTGCACAGCCTCAGCCATCTCAGCCACCTTGTCCTGCACGGCGGTGATCTGTGTCTGAATGTCTGTTTTTACATTTGTTATTATGTCGTCCAGCTTCTTCTTCGGTGCAGCGACTCTTGTATATATGCTGTTGATGTCGATGAGACCGTCAATATTATCTTCCGTATCCTGAAGCGAGTTAACCATCTCCTGTACCTTGTAATCCGAGTATTCCACATGTATCAGATACGCCGCGATTATGAACAGGCTGGCGATCCACAGAACAAGAAATATGATCTTGGAGCTGCCGGTCAGAAAGAGCAGGATAAGGAAGCATGCGGGAACAGTGAATATACACTTAATACCCGCCTTCAGCTTTTTTACATTTGCTGCATGGGCATTGTCTCTGAATGCAAGCACCTGGGACTTTATGTCAGATGGTTCGGTGCTGGTTGTATTTGAATTTGTATCTTCGTTCATGGGTGTTCCTCCTTATTTGCATTACATCATATCCGTATCTTCCATACGTTTCTCGATGAAGTGCATGATATGGATAAATGGTTTTCTGATTATAAGTCCTATGACCAGTGCAACCACAATGAAAATTGACAATTCAAGCAGATATTTGAACAGGTCTGCGTGATACATTCCGCCAATACATTCACGCATTGCATTTATCGCATATGGGAATGGGAAGAATATGTACACCTGTCTGAAGAAGTTCGGAAGAGCCTCTATAGGGTAGGTTCCACCGCTCCCCGCTATCTGCAGCACCATGATCACAACAGCGAGGGCCTTGCCTATGTCGCCAAATGATATGGTGAGTGAATATATCAATATTGAAAATGTCAGCCCTGCGAGTGCCGCAGTTGCCCAGAATGCAAATGGGTGCAGACACTGTATCTTCAGCAGGAATAGATCTCCAAGCACTATGACCAGAACCTGAAGCTGAGACAGCAGGAAGAAAATAAGGTATCTTCCAAAGAACAACTGGTGTGGTCTGGCATCCTTCAGATAGTCCGCATCCTTCACATGCACCTTCATGAGGGAGACGAGAATTGTCATTCCGACCCAGATGGCAAGCACTGAGTAAAATGGTGCCATGGACGAGCCGTAGTTGGCAATGCTGTAGTAGTAATGTTCCTCGACAGCAACAGGTTTTGACAGGAATGACGCCAGCGCCTCTGAGTCTCCGTTGAGGAAGGCTATGATCATGTCGGTCACCTCGCTGTCGGCGGCCTTGTTGATCTCGTCTGTGGCGGTCTGGATCTTGTCACGTATACCACTTATGAGATCGGAGAGGTCTGTGAGACTGGTGTTCATTGATGCAATAGTCACCTTATAATTGTCAAATACAGAGCTTGCACTACTGATGGTAGAATTCAGGGTATTTAACAGATCCTGAGCGTTTTTCAGTGCATTTTTGATGTTCAGGATAATGTTGTCCATGTCAGGAATGACCTGGCTGGTAAATGTGTCATCTATATCTGAGACAGAGTCGATGATCTGGTCGAGCTTATCTGATACGGCATTTTCTGCATTTGTGATCGCAGATATATCCAGACTATCGATGGTGTCAGCGGTGAGAGAGGAAATCTTCTTAACCTCTGTTTTCAGCTTGTCAAGCTTGTTGAGTGCATCTGAAACCTCATTCGTGTTGCTTATGTCAAGAGATTTGATATATTCGTCGACTGCATCGATCTTTTGCTGAAGTTTGTCTGCATCTGCCTTGATATTCTCAAGATCGGCAGATATGTTCTCTGCATCATCCTTCATATGGATAAGTTTTGCAGAGCTTTTCAGATTCTGTATGTCCTGCGCGATGCTGTCAATCTGATCCTGAAGAGAATTCCTGACAGTGTAGTAGGTTGAGCCCACTGAGTCTATATCGGACATGCTTGAATCAATGGCGGAACCCGCATCGGACAGAAGCTTGCTGCTCTTGTCAGTTGCGTCCTTGAGCTTTGTGCTGGTCTTGAGTTTGTTATTTGCCTTGATTATGGAATCTATGGTTTTCTGGTATCCGGCGAGATTGTCATCGACGGTCTTGAGTGCTGTGATGAAATCCGTTCCCTTGAGATCCTTCGACAGATCTGTGTCGGAGTCGTCAATGGCAGTGATAAGCTTCTGCGATATCGCCTTGACGTAGGTCTCGTTGATGCTTGTCTTGAGCGTTGAGACTGCAGTGTCGGTTATCTTAGGTGCCACGGCATTTTTCTTCTCATTTTCATAGTAGGTGAAGCTTGGATTTACGAAGTTGTCCGTCAGGGCATTGAACATGTTGTAGGAGAAATCCTCATCAATGACGACGGCGGCATAGTAGGTGCCTGATTTCACACCGCCGATGGCGGACTTTTCAGATTCCGGAAATACCCAGCCGATACTGGTCTGGCTTTTCAGCTTATCGACCACTGACTGGCCCATGTTCATCTCGTTGCCGTCCGCATCTGTGTAGCCCTTGTCCAGGTTGACGACGGCGATATTGATATTGCCGGTATTGGCATATGGATCCCAGTTTGCAAATATGTTGAACCATGCATACAGCGCAGGCAGTATGCACAGTCCAACGGCGAGAACTATTGTGAGTATACTTTTTTTGATACCGATCAGGTCGTTTTTGAATATTTTCAGTATTGTTTTCATTTTTATGTAATTCCTATTTATATAGTAAATGCATCAGCGAGGACTGATGTACATGAGAGAGTCCCCGCTGATGATCGTTTATTATTCTACAGGTCTTTGAAATGGAACTGCTTCTTTCCGGTTGCGTAGTCATCAACTATCTGTCCATGTCCGTAAAGCTTGTATTTGTAAGTTACAAGTCCCTCAAGTCCTACAGGGCCTCTTGCATGGATCTTGCTTGTGCTGATTCCGACCTCTGCGCCGAAACCGTATCTGAAGCCATCGGCAAATCTTGTGGAGCAGTTCTGGTATACTCCCGCCGAGTCGACAAGCTGCATGAAGAGGTCGGCAGTGTCGGCATTTTCAGTCACGATACAGTCAGTATGGTGTGAACCGAAGTGGTTGATGTGTGAGATAGCCTCCTGGACATTGTTCACGATCTTGACTGAGAGTACTAGGTCAAGATACTCTGTATTGAAATCGTCGTCTCCCATGATCTCAAAAACGTTCTGGCTGTCAGTTGCGGCATTCGTATGTGAACCATTGGCCTGACCGTCAGCTGTGTATGCCCGTTTGATGATCTCCGCTGCCTCGGCGGTTCCGCGGAGCTTTACACCGTGTTTCTTAAGTGCTTTTGCCATGACCGGAAGCATTTCTTTTGCCACATCTCTGTGGACGAGAAGTGTCTCCGTTGCATTGCAGGCGGCGGTGTACTGTGTCTTGGCGTCTATGATGATAGGGATTGCCTTTTCAATATCCGCATCCTTGTCTATGTATGTGTGGCAGATTCCGTCTGCGTGTCCCATGACAGGGATCTTGGTGTTGTTCATTATATACTGCACAAATGCATTTGAGCCTCTAGGTATGAGCAGGTCAACGGATTTGTTGCATGACAGAAGCTCATCGATCTCGTTGTGCTGGCTTGCCTGGAGCATGCAGCCCTCTGGTGCTCCGTTTGCAACGGCTGTGCTGTAGATCACATCGAAGAGAGCCTTGTTGGTGTTGGCAGTTTCCTTGCCACCCTTGAGTACTGCGCAGTTGCCGCTCTTGATGCACAATGATGATATCTGGACCAGCGCATCCGGTCTTGCCTCGAATATGATTCCGATGACACCGATAGGGCAGGAGACTCTCTGAAGGACCAGCCCCTCGTCAAGCTCTCTCTTGAGCTGGATCTGTCCAACCGGGTCAGGGAGCTTTATGAGCTCATCGATTCCATTTGTCACGTCAGCGAGCTTGTGCTCGTCGAACTTCAGTCTCTTCTTGACTGATGCTGCGATCCCGTTCTCCTCGGCAGCAGCCATGTCCTTTGCATTTGCCGCAAATATCTCATCCTTATGTGCGATGAGTGCGTCCTTTACATGTACTAGTATATTGTTTCTTGTATCTTCTGAAAGTGCAGCCATTTTGTAGCTGTCAGCCTTCATGATGCTTGTAGCTTCCTGCATGTTCATAATCTTGTTCTCCTTTATAATACTGTATGTCATGTGCACTTATTCTGTCGTGGCACATGAGCATATAATCCATTAAATATTACCACAAGTTTGGGGAGATGACCACAGGGAAGAAGATAAAAAGAGGCCATCGCATAATATGAGCAATCCACATTTGGAATGAAATCCGTATGGATGATTGCCATATTATGTGATGACCTTTTTATATGGTTATTGAGTTGTTATATATTGCTCCAAATTAGCAGCTTATCACAACAAAGCTCTGTGCCGGAAGAGTGATAACTCCGTCAGCGATACCTGGCTGTGTGCCGTTTATTGCTATAGAATAGATAACCTTTGCGTCACCAGTCAGCTCAGCAAGCTTCCTTGACTGGGTGTCTGTATTCTTAGGGTTCACTGCAAGGAGTAGATTCCCTCTCTTATATACAAGTGGCTTTCTGCTGATGATCTCAAGGTTGCTCTTGTCCAGCAGATCGGCCTGTGAATGTCTGAGAGAAGTGAGGGTCTTCACTGTATTGAGCAGTGAGTTCTGATCTGCCTCGGAAGCCTCAACATTTGCGGCATTTTCTGCAGGATCAACCGGCAGATAGAGCTTGTCGGCAGGCGCTGATGAGAAGCCCATGTTGTCACCGCTTGTCCACTGCATAGGAGTTCTTGAGCCGGTTCTGGTGAATCCCCCCTCCTTGCTTGCCATGCTTCTGAAGCTCATGGCGATCTCATCGCCGTAGTAGATGAATGGATTGCCGGGCATTGTCAGGAAGAATGCGTAGGCAAGCTTTAACTCATCCTCAGAGAGTCCGTAGCTGATACGTGTAGTGTCGTGATTTCCTGTGATGAGGGCTATAGCACCCTTGTCCTTTATCTGCTCGTATCTTCCCATGTATTCATCAATGAAGTGGTCGCAGGTTCCCTTGCTGTCAGCCTTGAAGAAGCTGTTGTTCTCCGTGCTGTCGTCAAGTGACTCTGGAAGAGATGCAAATGCATTCAGGTGAGCTTCGTAATCTCTTACTAGAGAGTTATATCCGTTGCCCATCCAGTCGAGATAGAAATCCATGTCGAAGCCGGCCTTGATTGACTGTTCAGCCTTTCCCCACTCAGATACAAATGCAGACTCAGGGTATTCAGCGTGTATATCGCCGAGAATGTCCTGCCATACGGCAACTGTTCCGCTCTTGTTCGCATCATCATGCTTTACAAGTGAATCTGCCATATCTACACGGAAGCCGTCACAGCCCTTGTCGAGCCAGAAGCGGCATACATCCTTCATAGCCTCTCTTGTTGCGATACATGCAGGATCGTACATGCTCTTGTGCCATCTCTCAGTTGGGTTCAGAACGCCATAGTTGAGAGCCGGCTGGCACTTGAAGAAGTTGACGATGTAGGCACCGTTTCTTGGTGATTCTCCTGCGATGTAGTTGAGACCTGCACCGCCACAGAGCCATCCGTCAGTCCACATATATCTATCTGAGTATTCATTTTGCTCAGCTTTTTTGCTCTCGGTAAACCATGCATGTTTCTCTGAGGTGTGGCCTGGAACCAGGTCTAGGAGAATGTGCATGTCCCTCTTGTGAGCCTCAGCGAAGAGGTTCTCTATGTCCTCCATTGTTCCGTATCTCTCGGCAACCTTCTTGTAATCCCTTACATCGTAGCCTGCATCGGAAAATGGTGAATCAAAGCAAGGATTCATCCAGATAGCGTTGCATCCAAGAGACTTGATATAGTCAAGCTTTGCAGTGATTCCGTTAAAATCACCGATACCGTCGCCGTTGGTATCGTAGAAACTCTGTGGGTATATTTCATAAAAAATTGCATCTTTAAGCCATGTAGCCATAATAAATGTCCTCCTTATAAAAATGCAGCATGCGCATATAAATGCTCTTCGCGCGGCGCATGCGTTACTATTCGTTCCTCCATAATATGAGCAGCGCACTTGCAGCTATGCGCTGGTGGTTTAAGGTATAAGGTACTGCAAACCCACACAGAAATCTGCCTCAAAATACGGAGAACGGTCTTAATAGTATTAAGAACATTCTACTCATTATAATAAAATATAATATGGAAAAATGTAATCCTTTATATGTAAATTAATAGATTTATTTTGAAGGAAAATATACTTGTTGAAAACGCGCAGCAAACAAAAAAATACCTGTATTTTATCTGGTTCAAATATGGGATAAAATTTGCTTTAATCTGTAAAAGTTTAAACACACAAATGCTGTAATGTATGTTACAATCACAGGGTATGTGTCAGCAGAGATGGAAAATACATAATGTAATGGCTTGAAGTAGATGTTTGACACAGACAAAGGGCGTATCAGGTTTTGAAAATCGACACATAGTGCCAGCCTGATAATCCTGATAATATATAATAGAAGGAGGCAGGTGCCATTTTTACAGACATCTGCAAAAGAAGATTGTATGAGTAAAGAAAGTAACAACGGCGACAGAGAAAAATTCGCCTCCAGACTAGGGTTCATCCTCGTGTCGGCGGGGTGTGCCATAGGTCTTGGAAATGTATGGAAGTTCCCGTATATATGCGGGCAGAATGGCGGAGCGATATTTATCGTGATATATCTGCTGTGTCTGCTGCTTCTGGGATATCCTATCCTTACCTGTGAGTTTGCGATAGGCAGAGGGAGTGGCAAGAGCGTTGGTTCAGCGCTTAAGGAGCTTGCGCCGAAGGGCGGCAACTGGCATAAATTCAGCTGGTATGCCTATGCCGGCAACTATCTGCTGATGATGTTCTATACTATGGTAGCGGGCTGGATGGTATACTATGTGTACGTCATGGGATCAGGACAGCTTCATGGTGGGTCAGTAGAAGCAATAGAAGACAAATTTACAGGGATGCTTGCATCACCGGGACTTATGGTCGCGATCACACTTGCGGTCATCGTGTGCTGTATAGGTATATGTTCACTGGGACTTCAGAACGGAGTGGAGAGGGTGACAAAGATCATGATGCTTGCACTCATCGTTCTGATGATAGTCATGGCGGTGAACTCACTCATGCTCTCGGGCAACGAAGAAGGACTTAAGTTCTATCTTGTTCCAAGTATCGAGCGTGCAAATGCCAGAGGCTGGGGCAATGTACTATTTGACGCCATGACCCAGGCGTTCTTTACACTCAGTGTAGGTATGGGATCCATGGAGATATTTGGAAGTTATATAGGCAAGGAGAGAAAATTGTCTGGCGAGGCGAAGAGTGTTATGTACCTTGATACATTTGTGGCACTCATGGCCGGAGTCATCATATTGCCAGCATGCTTTGCGTACGGGATCAGCCCGGACAAGGGACCATCACTTCTGTTTATGACCCTGCCGAATGTGTTCAACCACATGCCGGGAGGAAGAGTGTGGGGAATTCTGTTCTTCATATTCATGTCATTTGCGGCGCTTTCCACGGTTATCGCGGTGTTTGAGAATATCATATCGATAAGTATAGATATGTTTGGATGGAAGAGAAAGAAGTCACTTATTATAAATCTGATCGGTATATCAGTGCTCTCCCTGCCGGCTGTGCTTGGATTCAATATGCTCTCAGGAATCACTCCGATGGGAGCGGGTACAAATATCATGGATCTGGAAGATTTTCTGGTATCGGGAAATATCCTCCCACTCGGATCATTACTTTTTGTCCTGTTCTGTACAAGAAAGAATGGATGGGGATTTGAAAACTTTGTCGCTGAGGCAGACAACGGTATCGGTAAGCCGTTTCCGCAGTACCTCAGAAAATACATGTCATACGTGCTGCCGCTTATAATTGTGGTAATCTATTTCAAGGGATACTATGATACATTTGCCCCGAAGGGACCAAAACTGCTGTGTATCTGGATGGGAGTTGCAGCATTGTTTGTTCTTTTCATAGGCTATCTGGCGTTTGGACATGGACGGAGCAGAAGAGAGCAGACAAAAGAGTAATTGCGTTTTGGAAATGTCTCAAAAAAATTTATGAATTTAACGCAGACTCATTGTTTTATGAGACAAAATGTGATAATATATAAGTACCAACAGTAAGTCCTTCGATAGTGCGTTTATCTATGTAAGTGTTCTGTGTGAGCATCGCTCGGAGGCAATTGGTATTTTAAATATTTCAAAAAAGGGATTGAAACCGCGATACAGATCGCAAGGTTCAATCCCTTTTTGATTATGTCAGCTCGTAAACACCCTTAAGTATACCCAGCTCTTTCATAAGCTCCAGCTCATCAGTATAGTGTCCGGTCTGCAAGTGAGAATAGAACAGATTAGAAAATACATCCGCTATCTGCACAAATTTGTTGCAGGCCGAGTC
>NZ_JBEHVV010000055.1:0-19952 GCF_040227395.1 Coprococcus sp. RTP21428st1_C9_RTP21428_210409 | reverse complement strand
GGTGCTGACCTGGTTGATAACGTTCAGGCTGAACACAGTCTGGCTTGAAACCTGGCCTATGCTCTCTCCTGTTATCGTACACTGACAGTCATTCTTCTCAGCCAGCTCCTCCGCTATCTTGATCATGTATCTCTTCATGATGATCGTGAGCTCCTCATGAGGACAGTTGTCGTATATTGCCATCTGTACATCGGCAAAGTTGACAACATGGAGTCTGATGGCTCCTGAGTAGTTGGCCACAAGACATGCCAGATCTATAACCTTCTGCTTTGCTCTCTCGCTTGTGAACGGAGGTGCGTGGAAATATACTGCCTCTACAACAACTCCTCTCTTGGCTATCATATATGCCGCAACAGGGCTGTCTATACCGCCTGACAGAAGTGCCATTCCTCTGCCGTTCGTTCCAACCGGCAGTCCTCCCGGGCCAGGTATGGTGATCGAATAGATATATGCTACCTTTCTGATCTCCACATTGATTATCTCCTGAGGTGAGTGCACATCCACTGCAAGATCAGGGAACGCCTCAAGGAGGAAATGTCCAAGCTCGGCGCTTACCTCCATGGAAGTCATAGGATATGTCTTGTCATTTCTTCTGGTGAACACCTTGAATGTGAAGTTCTTTCTGTCGTATGCCTTTTCAACATAATCTATTACCTTCTGCTTGAGGTTCTCAAACTCTGTGTTCTCCTCAACCACAACAGGGCATATTCCAACGATACCAAATACCTTTCCAAGGGCATTTACCACATCCTCATAGTCGTAATCCGACTTACACTCAACGAATATTCTTCCCTGCTCCTTGCGGATATAGAAATCTCCGTAAGGCTTCAGCTTTCTGTTGATGTTCTTGCAGAGTATGTCTTCAAATATATATCTGTTCTTTCCCTTTGTGCCTATCTCGGCATACTTTATCATAAATGCCTTGTACTGCATATTTCCTCCTATTTCTTCCTCACATATCTTCTGAGTATCGGTAAAAGTTCCTTGCAGCACTCGACTGCATAATCTATCTGTTCCATTGTATTCTCCGGTGAAAAACTGAATCTCAGTGTGGACTCAAGCTTCTCAGATGGCAGACCTATGGCCTTCAGCGTGCTGCTTGTGGAATGTTTATTCGACGAACATGCTGAACCGGATGAGACATATATGCCCTTCTCTTCCAGAGCATGAAGCATGACCTCACTTCGCACTCCCTTGAAGGTTATGCTGGCTATATGGGGCGCATCCCCGGAATTACTGTACACATCGTCTATCTGTGTGAGTTCATCTATAAGATGTTCCTTGAGTTCTCTCATGTGCGCTACATTTGCATCGAGATCTCTGTAGGTCATCTCGGCAGCCAGTGCCATTCCGGCTATTCCCGGTACATTCTCTGTTCCTGACCGCATTCCGCCCTGCTGGCCTCCACCGTATATCACAGGCTTGACCTTGACTCTGTCCTTTATGAACAGTGCTCCAACGCCCTTTGGTCCGTGGAATTTATGGCTGCTTATGGACATCATGTCTATTCCCATACGCTTCGGGTATATCACATATTTGCCAAATGCCTGTATGGCATCCACATGGAAGAGTACATTCGGATTCTTCTCCTTTATGCGTCTGGCAATGTCTTCCACCGGCATGACAGCACCTATCTCATTGTTGACGTACATGACTGACACTATGATCGTGTCGTCATCTACCTCATCTACCAACCGGCCAACATCTACCACGCCATCACTTCCGGTCGGGATCCTGACAACATCAAAGCCCATATCCTCAAGGAATGTCAGCGGACTGCCGACTGAGGCATGCTCAACTGCTGTTGTTATGATCTTGTTGCCCGCTCTCCTGTTGGCAAGTGCGCCTCCTATCAGAGCCATGTTGTTGGATTCTGTTCCTCCCGATGTGAACACGATCTCCTTCGCCTGAACCTTGAGCAGCCTGGCTATCTTATCCCTGGCATCGCTCACGTATCTGGCCGCATCCACACCCTTCTGGTGCAGTGATGACGGATTGCCATAGTCCTGTTCCATTAACTTTACCACAAGATCTCTCACCTCTGGATAAACCGGGGTGGTCGCTGAATTGTCAAAATATGCTTCCATGTTGTCTTCCACCATTCCGAAACCGATATACGTCCGGCTTCAAGCTTCTTTCTTTCACTAATCTCTACAATATTGTTCTAATTGTCCCTGTCGGCACTGAACATGATGATCGACATAACCGCCAGTCCGGCCGTCTCAGTGCGCAGTATCCTGTGTCCAAGAGTTATACATTCCGCCCCGGCCGCCATTGCCTGTTCCACTTCTTCCCTGGCAAAGCCACCCTCCGGGCCTATGAATACCCCCAGACTTCTGCGGGCAGAGGACGGTGCTGTCACATCAGCGATGATCTGTCTGGACTTTGCAAGTCCCTCCGCCTCCTCATATGGAATTATATTCATATCAAGAGTCTTCGCCATCTCTATCGCCTGTGCAAATGTTACCGGCTCCGTGATCTCAGGGACGATTCCCCTTCCGGACTGTTTTGCAGCAGCTTCCGCTATGATCCGGCATCTCTCGGTCTTCTTTGCAGCCTTCTTCGCATCAAGCTTCACTATGGTGCGCGCAGTGAATACCGGAACTATCCGGCAAACACCGAGCTCCACCATCTTCTGTACTATAAGATCCATCTTATCCGACTTTGGATATCCCTGAAACAGGGTAACCTCCACCGGAAGCTCTGCAAAGTTATCATTCACATCCTCGACGCGGCACAGAACCTCGTCTCTGCCAAGCTCCGATATACTGCACGTATAATCTCTTCCTCTGCCGTTACTGACAGTTATCTCCTGACCCACTTTAAGGCGGAGAACGTTCTTTATATGGTTAACGTCTCCGCCTGTTATGCTTATATCTGTTCCTATATCTCTGCCATCTACGTCTACAAAGAATCTGTTCATATTTGATTATTTCCTCTCACACGCTGGTTCATACATGCTTTTTTGCGACAAAGCTTACCCAGTCATTCATGTAGACAGTATCTACGATATCAAAGTTATTGTCAAGAAGAGCCTGTCTGACCTCATCCTCTTTTATGTTTATAATGCCCGATGATATAAAAATACCATCATCCTTCATAAACTTCTGAACTACAGCCGACATTGGAATTATAACGTCTGCAAGGATATTTGCAACTACTATATCATAATTTGCGCCTATTGACTCTACCAGTTTCTGGTCCTCAAGGACATTTCCGCACTTGAATTCCACAGCCTCGGCAGGAATATGGTTCACATCTCTGTTCTCTCCCGCCACATCAACAGCGATCGGATCTATGTCTATACCGAGAACATGCTTTGCACCCAGCTTATTGCAAACAAATGACAGGATACCGCTTCCGCTTCCGGCATCGAGTATCTCATCTCCATCCTTCATGTACTTCTTGAGCTGGCCTATGCACAGTCTCGTGGTCTCATGGGAACCTGTTCCAAATGCTGTTCCGGGATCTATCTCAATAACTATATCCTCATCCGTTGCATCCTCCGGCACTTCCTCCCAGGTTGGCTTGATGATGATATTGTCATACAGTCTGAATGGCTTGAAGTAGGCCTTCCAGTTGTCTCTCCAGTCCTCTTCCTTCGTCTCACTCTCGGTTATCTTGCCTGTTCCGACAGGAAGAAACTCTGACAGCCTCCTGATCTCTGCAGCCACCTTATCCTTTATCTCCTGCACGTCAAATGTATCGTCAAGGAAACAGGACACCTTTGCAGTTCCATCATTTTCCGGCATATCATCCGGCAGGAGATCGACAAACATCGTCTCCATCTCCTCCTCAGTGAGGGGAATATTATCTTCTATCTGAACACCCAAAACGCCTTCCTCTTCGAGGAAGGCGCTTATGAGGTCTTCAGCTTCACATGTTGTATCTATTGTGAGCTTCGTCCATTTCATATATTTTATACCTACTTTTTCTTTCTTCTCTTGTGATCGCCAAATGTAAATGGTCCTGCTGAATCTGTTGCAGGTCTTGTCTCTACAAGTGTTGCCTGCTCATACTGATTTAGGATCTTCTTCTGCTCCTCTGTGAGCTTCTCCGGCACCTGTACAACAAGTGTTACATAGTGATCGCCTCGCTGAGTTGGGTTCTTGAGGTTAGGTACTCCTTTGCCCTTCAGCTTTATACGTGTATCTGTCTGTGTTCCTGGTGGTATGGTGTAATCAACCTCTCCTTCGATGGTGTTGATCTTGATAACTCCACCAAGTGCTGCCTGTGTAAATGTGATAGGCTCTGATGAATACAGATTGTACTCCTGTCTCTGGAAGTTTGGATGACGATCAACAAGTATGGTAACTGTAAGATCTCCTCTCTCACCACCGTTGATACCAGGCTCACCCTTTCCTTTGATTCGGATGTTAGTACCATTATCTACTCCTGGTGGAATAGCTATCTGTATCTTCTTTCTGCTCTTTACATATCCTGTTCCTGCACAGTTGCTGCACTTGTATCTGATGATCTTACCAGATCCACTACAATCAGGACATGTCTGAACATTACGTACAACTCCAAAAAGTGACTGCTGTGTTGTCACTATCTGGCCCTTACCGCCGCACTTGCCGCAGACCTCCGGCTGGTGTCCCGGCTGTGAACCGGTTCCCTTACATACATCACACTCATCCTTCAGTGGGAGCTCAAGCTCCTTCTGGGTTCCGAATATAGCCTCCTCAAAGGCTACTCTGATGGTGGTCTTGATGTTTGCGCCCTTCATAGGGCCATTTGTATTTCTCTGACGGCTTGCGCCACCGAACATATCTCCGAATATATCTCCAAAGATATCTCCCATGTCTGCGAAGTCAAATCCACCAAATCCGTCGGCACCGCCGCCGTTCTGGTCGAATGCTGCATGGCCAAACTGATCATACTTTGCACGTTTCTCAGGGTCACTGAGGACTGAATAAGCTTCAGCTGCTTCTTTGAATTTCTCTGCAGCCTCTTCATCACCAGGGTTCATATCCGGGTGGTATTTTTTTGCTACCACTCGGTATGCCCTTTTGATCTCGGCTTCAGAGGCTCCCTTGGTTACACCAAGGACTTCATAATAATCGGTCTTTGTCTCTGCCATAGCCTTTACCTTTCATCCTCTATATATTAAACCTCTGTGAAATCTCCATCTACAACATCGCCATCTGAGTAATCAGGTGTGCCTGCACCTGTTCCTGCGTTTGCTCCAGGACCGTTCTGCTCATAGAGCTTTGAGAACAGGTTCTGTGCGCTCTCCATCAGCTTATCCTTTGCAGCCTTGATCTTATCTACATCTGCATCGCTCATATTCTCTGCATCTGTGCTGTCTATTGCTGCTCTTAAGGAGTCAAGATCTGCCTTTACGCCAGCCTTGTCAGAATCTGAAAGCTTATCTCCTACCTCGCCGAGTGCCTTCTCTGTCTGGAATGCAAGTGCATCTGCCTCATTTCTTGCCTCGATGCCTTCCTTACGCTTCTTATCCTGAGCCTCGTACTCTGCTGCTTCCTTAACTGCTCTATCGATATCATCATCTGAAAGTGATGTTCCTGATGTGATAGTAATGTGCTGCTCTCTTCCTGTTCCGAGATCCTTTGCTGATACATTTACGATACCATTTGCATCGATATCGAATGTAACCTCGATCTGTGGAACTCCACGTCTTGCTGGAGCGATACCATCAAGTCTGAATCTGCCAAGACTCTTGTTGTCCTTTGCGAACTGTCTCTCACCCTGTACTACGTTGATATCAACGGCATCCTGATTATCCTGTGCTGTTGAGAAGATCTGGCTCTTCTTTGTAGGGATTGTTGTATTTCTCTCGATAAGGTGAGTAGCTATACCACCCATTGTCTCGATTGAAAGTGTAAGTGGTGTAACATCCAGAAGAAGGATCTCGCCTGCACCGGCATCTCCGGCAAGCTTACCACCCTGGATACAAGCACCGATAGCAACACACTCATCAGGGTTGATTCCCTTGAATGGCTCCTTACCTGTAAGTCTCTTAACCTCTTCCTGTACTGCTATGATACGGGTTGAACCACCGACAAGAAGTACCTTGTCAAGGTCTGCTGCTGTAAGTCCTGCATCAGCAAGTGCTGTGTTAACAGGGCCCTTTGTTCTGTCTACAAGATCTGCTGTAAGCTCATCGAACTTAGCTCTTGTAAGGTTCATATCGAAATGCTTTGGTCCATCCTGGTTTGCTGTGATGAAAGGAAGGTTGATGTTGGTTGTTGTAGCTGATGACAGCTCCTTCTTTGCCTTCTCTGCTGCTTCCTTTAATCTCTGCATAGCCATCTTATCGCCTGAAAGGTCGATGCCCTCTGCCTTCTTGAATTCATCAAGCATATACTGTGTAATTGCGTTATCGAAGTCATCACCACCGAGCTTGTTATCGCCGGCTGTTGCAAGAACCTCGATGACACCCTCACCGATCTCAATGATAGATACATCGAATGTACCACCACCTAAATCGTAAACCATGATTCTCTGCTCCTGCTCGTTGTCAAGACCATATGAAAGAGCTGCTGCTGTAGGCTCGTTGATGATACGCTTTACATCAAGACCTGCGATCTTACCGGCATCCTTTGTTGCCTGTCTCTGTCCATCTGAGAAGTAAGCAGGAACTGTGATAACTGCCTCTGTAACCTTCTCTCCTAAGTATCCCTCTGCATCTGACTTCAGCTTCTGAAGGATCATTGCTGAAATCTCCTGTGGTGAATACTTCTTGCCATCTATCTCTACTCTGTAATCTGATCCCATGTGACGCTTGATAGATGAAATTGTCTTATCTGCGTTTGTAACTGCCTGACGCTTTGCAGGCTCACCTACTACTCTCTCTCCTGTCTTCAGGAAACCTACTACTGAAGGTGTTGTTCTCATACCCTCTGAGTTAGCTATAACTACAGGCTTACCACCTTCCATAACTGCTACACATGAATTTGTTGTACCTAAGTCAATACCTATAATCTTACCCATTGTCTTTTCCTCCTAGAAAAAAAATTTACAATATTAAGAAATCTCCCACTCCGTGGGTCCTTCTTATGAAGTTTAATTTGCTACCTTTACCATGCTAAATCTGAGCACCTGATCCTTGTACATGTAACCCTTCTGCATCTCTTCAACGATTACATTCTCTTCGTAGTTGTCATCCTCTACATGCATCACTGCATTGTGGAATGTAGGATCAAACTGTTCCCCGGCGCAATCCATAGGCTTTACACCTATGCTTTCCAATGACGTCATAAGCTGCTTATATATATTTGCAACTCCCGACTCGAATGGTCTGTCCTTATCCTCATCAGGAATGGCTGCCATTGCTCTCTCAAAATTGTCTACCACAGGAAGGAGCTTCTCAAGAACTCCCTTTGCACCTATGTCGTACAATTTGCCTGACTCTTTTTCATTTCTCTGGCGGATGTTCTCACACTCCGCAAGAAGTCTTGTGTACTTTGTCTCTGCATCCTTGCAGCGTTCCTTGAGCTTCTCGTTCTCCTCACGGAGAGCCTTGCCTCCACGTCTGTTCTCCTTTGCAACATGCTGTGGCTTTGCAGCCTCTGCCTGCTCCTCCGGAACGTCAACGGTCTCATCGACCTTGACTTCTGACTCAACGCCATCCTTTATCTCTGCTGAAGCATCTCCAACTATGGTCTCGGCTGCTGTCTGCTCTGTCTTAACCTTCTTGTCGGATGCAGTACTGTTATTGCTATCAGCCATTACATATCCTCCTATTCATCGTTATAATCTTATCTGTCTATCCATTGTTGTTAAATATGTCATCAAGCTCTCCGGTGAGTTCCTTGAGCATGCTCACAACTTTCTTGTAATCCATCCTCTTTGGTCCGATTATTCCTATCGTTCCTTTTGCACCCTCCGGCATCTTGTATGTTGCTGTTACAAGGGAGCAGTCCTTCAGGTTTTCATCGCTGTTCTCCTGTCCTATCAGGATCTGTATGTCGCTGTCCTGCTGGATCACATCCTCCACATGTTTTGCAAATTCTTCTTTGTCCTCTATGTCTTCCAGTGTTCCGAGCAGCTTCTCTGCGGATGACGTGTTCGCCAGCTCAGGGTACTTGAGTACATTCGTTGCTCCACTGGTATAAACCTTGAGATCATCGGCCTCATGGATCGCCTCCATGATTCCCTGGAATATCGTCTCAAGGATCTCTGCATATTCACCTGCCTGAACCTTCATGGTCTGTATAAGTTCAAGATTGATATCCTGAAGTGCCGCGCCCTGAAGGAAGGTATTTAGCAGAATATTAAATTTTAAAATATCTTCATTCTTCAGGCTGTACGTCGTCTTGATCAGCTTATTCTTGACTATATTGCCATCAACCATGATGACCGCCAGCAATGTGGTCTCATCAACCTGTGACAACTGGATGAACTTTACTGTGTTGTTGTACTGTGGCATCGTAACCAGTGTTGCGTACTGAGTGTTAGTCGCAAGCACCTTTGCCACCTGCTTGAGAAGCTTCTCGAGCTTATCAACTCTATTCAGCAGATTCTCTCGCTCTGTCTGATCCTCTGCTTTCTCTTCATCCCTGTCTGCCATGATGCTGTCAACATAAAACCTGTAACCTGCATCTGTTGGAACTCTTCCTGCCGATGCATGTGGCTGGCATATATAACCCATATCCTCAAGATCTGACATCTCATTTCTTATGGTAGCCGGGCTGACATTCATGTCGGCCAGCTTGGAAATGGTTCTCGATCCAACGGGCTCTCCAGTCTCCAGGTAATTCGAAACGATCGCTTTTAGAATTCTGACTTTTCTCTCGTCAAGTTCCATACTCTCATTCCTTTTTGCTTTTAGTCTTATTAGCACTCAACATATTCGAGTGCTAACCACTAAACATAATCTAACACTGCCGCCCCCTTTTGTCAACAAAATAACGAATGTTTTTGTGTTTTTTTTATGTTTTGAAGGACGGTCGTGCCAGTATTATTCTATTAAGAAGTCCGCCAGGATCGTGTTGCTTACGTCGATGCCTTTTTTTGTGAGGCGGATCAGGCCGTGGTCATCTTCGAGGTGGCCGGTGGACTTGTATTTATCTATGACGGAGCCGTATATGTCGTAGATGGAGTGTCCAAAGTAGTCGTTGAATTTTTCTGCACTCACACCGGATATCATACGCAGGCCGAGGAACATATATTCCTCCATCAGCCTGTCTGCGTCAAGTTCTTCTTCCACATTGCGCATGTGTTCTATTATATCTCTTGCCTTACCCGAATTTGCGACGTGATCTCCGAATGTCATGAGCTCCCTGTGTCTTGCCATGCCGTCTATGTAGTCTTCCAGACTGGATGTGTTGGTGTAGCGTCTGCCGTACAGGAAGGACGCTGCTCCGATTCCGATTCCTATGTATTCCCCGAGGGTCCAGTAGACTATGTTATGTCTGCACTCGTAGCCAGCTTTGGCGTAATTGGATATCTCGTATCTGTGGTAGCCGCCGGTGCCTAAGAGCTTATTTGTTATGTCGTACATCTGCCTGTCCACGTCCTCATCCGGGATCTGTGACAGCAGGTTCTCATCTGCTGCCAGAGGAGTTCCGTCCTCCACTATGAGGCTGTAGGACGATATGTGCTCCGGCTTACACCTTAATACCTTGTCAAGGGTGTCCAGATATGACCTCATGGTCTGTCCCGGTATGTCTGACATCAGGTCTATATTTATATTGCGAAATCCGGCCTCCCTAGCCATGTCAAATGCGGCGAGGAACTGGTCATAATTGTGTATCCTGCCCAGAGCTTCCAGCTCATTTTTCTGTGCGGACTGAAGGCCTATGCTCATCCTGTTTATGCCATTTGCTATATACTCTGCTGCCTTACGGCTGGTCAGGGTGCCCGGATTTACCTCTATGCTTATCTCCGCATCCTCTGCGACATCGAACAGCTTCCTCACCGTCGTCATTACAAGTGTGATCTCGTCCGGCTCCAGTATGGATGGGGTTCCGCCTCCTATGTATATTGTCCTGACCTTGTGGGTCTCCGCCAAATACGAGTAGCTTTTCAGCTCCTCGCACAGGGCTTCGATGTATTTCTCACGGTACACTCCATATCCCGACATGCAGGCTGCCCCCACCGGAAATGACAGGAAGTCGCAGTATGCACATTTCTTCACACAGAATGGGATATGTATGTATATGCTGAGCGGCTTCTTCTCATATGACTCTAAAACTTCGTCATTATTTGCATCGCCGAAATCCCGATCTGAATTTTCGGTATTTATTATATCTATCATTAGTATCCTTCCTTTTTATTTCAAATATCGTCACCGCATGAAAAAAGCCGCTACTAAGAATGCTCCTGTCAGAATGCTCTCATTAACGGCTTTTCTACGATTCTATTATTTCTTATTTAATATAACCGTGTCACTGTGTTCCCGGTCTTTTCTATTCCTCATCAAGCTTCAGGACAGACATAAATGCCTTCTGTGGTATCTCCACATTGCCCACCTGTCTCATTCGCTTCTTTCCTTCCTTCTGCTTTTCAAGGAGCTTTCTCTTTCTGGATATATCTCCGCCGTAGCACTTGGCAAGGACATCCTTTCTCATGGCCTTGACTGTCTCGCGGGCTATTACCTTGCCGCCTATGGCCGCCTGGATCGGGATCTCGAACAGATGTCTCGGGATCTCGTCCTTGAGCTTCTCGCACATCTTTCTGCCCCTTTCATACGCTGTATCCTTGTGTATGATAAATGAGAGTGCATCGACCTCTTCCTTATTGATAAGGATGTCCAGCTTCACAAGCTCTGAGCGGACATAGCCCTTCATCTCATAGTCAAATGAAGCATAGCCCCTTGAACGCGACTTAAGTGCATCAAAGAAATCGTATATGATCTCGTTCAGTGGGAGGTCGTACTTGAGAAGCGCTCTTGTCTCCTCCATGTACTCCATGCTCTTGTACACGCCTCGTCTCTCCTGGCAGAGCTGCATGATGGCACCCACATACTCTGTTGTGACCATGATCTCCGCATCGACAAATGGCTCCTCCATGTACTCTATGGTGGATGGATCCGGCAGATTCGACGGATTGGTGAGCTCTATAACATTCCCATCTGTGGTATGTACCTTATATACAACGCCTGGCGCTGTGGTTACCAGATCAAGATTGAACTCCCTCTCCAGTCGCTCCTGAACTATCTCAAGGTGAAGCAGTCCAAGGAAACCACATCGGAAACCAAAGCCCAGTGCTATGGATGTCTCCGGCTCAAAGCTGAGCGCCGCATCATTTAACTGAAGTTTCTCAAGGGCATCCCTGAGATCCGGATACTTTGCTCCATCCGCAGGATAGAGTCCGCAGTATACCATAGGCTGTGCCTTCTTGTATCCAGGAAGCGCCTCGTCACATGGCCTGTCCGCCTGTGTGACTGTATCTCCCACTGTGGTATCCTGTACATTCTTAAGGCTGGCTGTTATGTAACCAACCATACCGGCTGACAGCTCATCACATGGGACAAATCTTCCCGCTCCGAATATTCCGACCTCAACCACCTCAGCCTCAGCTCCGGTGGCCATCATCCTTATGGTGGTTCCCTTCTTCACGCAGCCGTCAAATAATCGGCAGAATATGATAACTCCCTTGTAGGAGTCATACAGACTGTCGAATATAAGTGCCTTGAGTGGAGCCTCAGGGTCACCATGCGGTGCCGGCACCTTCTTCACGATCTGTTCAAGCACTTCTTCTATATTAATCCCATTCTTTGCCGATATCCTTGGGGCATCCTGTGCCTCTATTCCAATTACATCCTCGATCTCGTTCACGACCCTCTCCGGATCTGCTGACGGGAGGTCTATCTTGTTGATGACTGGCATGACATCAAGGTCATGATCCAGCGCCAGGTATACATTCGCCAGGGTCTGCGCCTCTATGCCCTGTGCGGCATCAACCACAAGTATGGCTCCCTCACAGGCTGCCAGACTTCGAGATACCTCATAATTGAAATCCACATGTCCCGGAGTGTCTATGAGATTGAATATGTACTCCTGTCCATCATTGGCATTGTACACGATCCTGACACACTGTGCCTTGATGGTGATTCCACGCTCCCTCTCAAGATCCATATTGTCAAGAACCTGATTCTGCATCTCCCTGCTGGTCAGAGTTCCGGTCTTCTCTATGATCCTGTCGGCAAGTGTTGATTTACCGTGGTCTATATGCGCTATTATACAGAAATTTCTTATCTTTGACTGGTCTAAATGCTCCATGTTTTCACATCCTTATCTATGTCCCGCGCCTTGTATGTGCAGGCTCTTTTATTCTTATACTTGTCTTACTCGCATTTGACGTTAATATAACATGTATGAGCATATAACTGCAAGTGCCAATATGCCACTTAATCCTCACTTCAGAAGCACCTTTGCAAGCATTGCGGCAAATGGTTCGATGGCGTTGTATTCCTCCTCCACCGTGTTAGTCTGTGCGCCTATCTCTGCCAGCATGGCGTGCGGCATGAGATCCATGTTGTACCGGCTCGTACTTATGTATATCTTGCGCATCATGTCGCCGTAATTTGCCCTGCCCGCCAGATAGGTCTGAAGTGCAAATGCCATGTTGTCGACCTTGTTGTCATTGCTCCAATAGTCCACATCGTTGCCATCCTCGTCACGGCACATACCATTTAACAGCATGATCTGTGCTGTGGGCTTTCCATCCACATCTGTAACCAGATGTGTGTCATCCGGCACACCATCCCTGTGGAGATCTATGATGACCTCTATCTCAGGATTGTCCTTAAGTATCTGTGACACACCTTCCCTCGAATAATCATAGGAAGCGTTCCTGTCAAGAACCCCTGTCATCATGTCATATGCCGTGGTGTCGTGGTACACCGGTATGCCATATGTATCCGTGAGTATCTCCGCCAGGCGGTTGCCAAGTCCTATCACCGTGTCGTCAACCTCGCCCGGTCTTGAGTCCGCAAATGCCTCAGAGCCGTGGGTGTGATATATCAGAACCTTGTATCCGCCCGTGTCCATATCCAGCGACAGATCTTTGCCGAGCAGATTTTCCGCATCCAGCTCGTCTTTTTTTACGCACTTAGGGTATGTGGCGTTATAACAATATGAAAGGAGTGTATCTGCGTCCATACCTATATAAGAGCTCATTATATCCGCCATGGCCGACACAGTCCTGGCATCAGCGGATCTCTGCGCAGCTTCTGTGGTCTCAGTGCTGGCAGGCGCAGAAGTCTCTGAAGTCTCCGCCTGCGATGATGCCTCACCTTCGGAATCCGCATCCTCCGTCTGGTATGTCCTGCCCTCCTCGCACACCTCCCTGACCTGAGATTCCCAGTAATCCATGTAACAGTACACATCCGGCTCAGCCGCACCGGGGCTGTATATACTCTCGCCTGTTTCACCCGAAGAACTGCCATATATCCCGCTATACACCAGCTTCCACACATCATCAGTTATCCCGGTCTTTATCAATATCCCCGCGCACACCAGAATCACCCACGCAAGTATATACACAGTCTTCGTATGAAGCTTTCTGTCCGACATACATTTCCACCCCTTTTGAATATGCTATGGCCTCTGTTATCCATTATTCAAATATATGAGTGTACGTGCCAAATGATTCCCTGTATTTTTCTCTACATCGCTATGGCATTTATCGCCTCAGATATCGTAAAGCTGATGCGGCGCACTAGCTCGTCTATATTTTTCGGGGTCACGAACATATCCGCCATATCCTCGTCCAGAAGATTGCACGCTATCTGGTATCTCTGCTTCTCCGTGAACTCCCTCATGATCCTGCGCCCGTAGGTCTCGTTAAATGCATCAGCCACCTCATCCAGCGAATCGTCTATGATGGATGGAACGGAGATGACTGTCGGAACACCGACTGCGATCACGCGTCTGCCAAGGTTGTCTGAGCTCAGTGTCTTTCTGTTGTTGCCGACACCGGAGCCGGGGCTTATACCTGTATCCGTGAGCTGGATGGTGCATCCGAGTCTCTTGCTGCTTCTGGCCGCCAGGGCGTCTATTGCAACCACGATCTCCACGTCTATCTCATCGCATATTCCCCTGACTATATCCACAGTCTCTATTCCGGTCTGTGCCATGACTCCCGGACATATGGCACTCATGACCAGATCTGGCTTTCCCGGAGTGTCCAGGTGCCTTGTCACATACAGATTGTCTATGACCAGCGGGCCTATGGAATCCGGGGTGACCTGCCTGTTGCCAAGTCCGACCACCAGTATATTTCCCGCATGCCCCATGAGCTCCCTGAGTCTGCCCTCAAGCTCCGCCCTCAGAGGTTCATGTATGGACTCCTCATATTCCTTAAGCTTGGAACACTCTATCGTTATATATTGTCCCTTTGCCTTTCCCAGATTTTTCTCCCCTATCTCATCCAGCACCGTTATGGTGGTGGTCTTGATGCTCCTGTCCTCATTCACCACCGTCTTCACCTTGACCCCAGGCATATTTCTCCTGTCGGCTACATTTTCTCTGAGCTCTATCGCAAGATCCGTACGTATCTCCCTGTTCATATGCGTCCTCCTTACATAACCCATTACATGTATAATAAAATACCCCGGCGGATGCATTTTTATGTATCCGCCGGGGCATTCCACGGTAAATCTTACATTACCTTGCCAAGTATTCTGTTGATCACTTCAGGATATCCGCACACCCTGAGGACAGGTGGCTCCCACTCCAGGGATGCCGTCTGATAAAAGCATGTCGACACACCGACTTCTATTCCGCCCTCCATCTCTGATGATCTTACGATCCTTCCAAATTTCTTCTTGTCCTTAACAAGTCCCCAGGCGGCTTTGTTGATGGTAAATTCCACCACCGGGTAGCCTCCCACATATCCTGTCACCTTTGCGTCGTCCACATATGACAGCTCGTCCTTCCAGTATTCAACCGCTTCGTCTATTGATGCAAACATATATCTTCTCCTGTTTATTCTGCACTTTTTTATATTTATTATGCTTTTGAATCATACCGTTGTCAATTTACTCTTTCTGATTTTTTCGTTCACGTTTATTAATTTTTGTTTTGTTGCAATATTTTTTTCTTTATTATTATACTGTTATTTGATATACTAATTTGAAGTGTATATTAACGGCAGTAGTCTGCCCTTATTTAGAATTTACTTTTACAATTAAATAGCGGGGATCTATCCCCCAGGTTTTAAGGAGGTCTTTTTATGGATTTTACTAAGAAGGGAGCGGTGAAGGCTCAGAAGGAGCTGGTATCCAAGCTTCCAAGAAACCGGCGTAAGCTTAACATTTCTGTGTTTAAGATTATACTGGTGCTGGTGCTCGCCATTGTGATAGTCGGTGTCGGAGCCGGATTTGGAGCCCTCAAGGGTATTCTGGATGATACGCCGAACATCAACGCTGACGCTCTCATACCTAAGGGATACAAGACAACTCTTGTATACCAGAATGGAAAGGAGATCACGACACTTGCCAATTCCAACTCCAACCGAGAGTATGTGTATTACGACTCTATTCCTGAGGATCTTGTGAATGCATTTGTCGCTATAGAGGACAGACGTTTCTGGGAGCACAACGGAATCGATGTACAGGGTATCGCCAGAGCATTTATAAAGGGTCTCAAAAGCGGAGACTTCGATGAGGGTGCTTCCACTCTTACACAGCAGCTTATCAAGAACAACGTGTTCAACGTCGGACTGAATGAGTCAACTTTCCTGGATAAGCTTGAGCGTAAGGTTCAGGAGCAGTACCTGGCTGTGGATATGGAGAAGAAGATCGACAAGAAGTCGATAGTCGAGTATTATCTGAACACCATATATCTCGGAGAAGGCTGCTACGGTGTTGAGACCGCTGCCAAGACTTACTTCGGCAAGGGGCTCAGCCAGTTATCGGTATCTGAGTGTGCCGTGCTCGCAGCAATTCCGCAGAACCCTACCAAATACGATCCTCTCCTGTCGCCTGACGACAACAAGACCAGAAGGACCCAGGTTCTTAAATACATGCTGGATCTTGAGTATATAACACAGGCGCAGTATGACGAGGCTATAAACGATAACGTTTACAAGCGTATCGCTTCCGTATCTAAGAAGGAAGAAAAGCAGCAGAAGACAGAGGTCAACTCCTACTACACTGACGAGGTCATCAAGCAGCTTCAGAATGATCTGGTTGCCAAGGGCTACTCAGAGGACGAGGCAGAGTCACTGATCTGGTCAGGCGGACTCAAGGTCATCGTTTGTCAGGATCCTGAGATCCAGGAGATCGCTGACTCAGTTGTAAATGATACATCCTACTGGCCTGAGCCTGTATATCAGCTCAACTACGCTCTCACTCTTGCTGACAAGGAGACAAAGGTCCAGACAAACTACAGTGTAGAGAATCTCGAGAGCTGGTTTGCTGAACAGCAGGGCTACGATTATAGTGCAAGATATTACAGTGAGGATGAAGCCCGTGCAGCGGCTGACGAGTTCAGGGATGCCATGGTTGCCGAGACCGGCGACGAAGTCTTCATGGAGACATTCAAGCTTGTCATACAGCCACAGGTATCATTCACTCTCATGGACCAGAACACCGGTCAGGTCAAGGCACTTGTCGGAGGCCGTGGAGAGAAAACTGAGAACAGATCATTCAACCGTGCAACTGAGGCTACCAGACAGCCTGGTTCTTGCTTCAAGATAGTTGCCACATACCTTCCTGCACTGGACGCGTGCAACATGTCTCTTGCCACCGTATACGATGATGCACCTTACTACTATGAGAATGGTAATCAGGTATTTAACTGGTACGGCGGATACTGGGGACCTAAAACTATAAGATATGCTATCATGGAGTCTATGAATATCATAGCTGTAAAGTGTATCACAGACGTAACTCCACAGCTCGCATATGACTATCTGCTGAAGCTTGGATTTACAACTCTTGTTGAGAGAAAGACAGACAGCGATGGTCTCATCCTGTCAGATATCAACCAGTCACTTGCACTTGGTGGTCTGACAAATGGTATTACCAACCTAGAGATCACAGCTGCATATGCAACCATCGCCAACGGTGGTAATTATATAAAGCCTGTGTTCTACTCAGAGGTTTACGACCATGAAGGCAATCTTCTGATAGACAACAGGGAGCCTGAGAAGACACGTGTCATATCAGAGCAGACAGCATGGCTTCTCACAAGTGCCATGCACGACGTTGTAACAGGAGGTACCGGTTCAGGTGCCAACTCTTACACAGGTATGTATACAGCAGGTAAGACAGGTACCACATCAGGAGACTTTGATAACTGGTTCTGTGGTTATAACCCATACTACACAGCTTCTATATGGCTTGGAAATGATGAGAACATCACATACAGCCCTGGTTCTATCAAGTGCTATATGTGGAGAGATATCATGGATCAGGTCATTGAGAAGAAGGGACTTGATACATCGGCTACATTTGAGATGCCGGACGGAATCGTACAGGCCACTGTATGTTCGGATACAGGACTTCTTCCATCGAATGGATGTCCTACCGTAACAGATTACTTTGACGCATCCAAGATTCCTACAAAGTACTGTCCAGGTGTCAAGAAGGTTGTCGTATGTAACGAATCACACATGCTTGCCAACAAGGAATGTCCTGAGACTACAACCTTCATCTACAAGCTGAATGATGATGGTGAATATGTTCTTGAGGGTTACACATGGGATGAATCACTCCTCAAGGAGCACTGTAACATCCACGGCAAGAAGAAGGATACAAAGAAAACTACCAAGGCAACAACGACAACCGAGGATACATCGGAGGATACAACGGATGATACAACAACGGAGGAGCCTACAACGACTGAGGAACCTACAACCGAGGAACCTACGTCAGAGGAACCTACCTCTTCAACAGAGATAACCACAACCGAGGAACCAAGCTCGGATGATTCAACCGATACAACTCAATGACGGAAAGCCCCATCATACAATTCAATGTATGGTGGGGCTTTTTATATCTGCCTGTCTTCTATTTCTATTTTGTCATCTTCGGCTTGAATATCAGCGATGCCATATATCCGAATATCAGTGCAGCCGAACTTCCAACCGCAGCCATCTGGAAACCTCCGCGGAACAGTCCGATAAATCCATCCTTATCAACCGCCTCGGTTATACCCTTCCACAGATTATATCCAAATCCTGTGAGCGGCACCGACGCTCCGCACTGTGCAAATTCCAGAAGCGGCTTGTATATTCCAAGAGCTCCAAGCACAACTCCCGTACAGACGAGTATGACCATTATCCTTCCCGGAAGGAGCTTGGTCTTATCCATCAATATCTGGGCAAGGACACATATTATTCCGCCAACCACAAACGCTTTTACATAATCCATTTACATCTACTCTCCTTTCTTTTCGTGATGCTCTATCATGACCGCATGGGCTATCCCCGGTATGGTCTGCCCCTCGTTATAGCTCACGGTGGAAAGCAGTGCTCCAGTCGGAACAAACAACACTCTCTTCCACTCCCCGGAGCTCACCTTCTTCAATATATATCCGGCAAGAACAGTCGCCGAGCAGCCACAGCCCGATCCGCCCGAGTGGGTATCCTGTTCCTCGTTGTCAAATATCTCTATACCGCAGTCCATATGATTTGCCGATATATCCACATTGTTCATGCTCAGAAGATCCTCAAGTATCGTCTTGCCGACCTTGCCGAGATCACCGGTTATTATCCTGTCATAGTATGATGGCTTTATTCCAAAGTCCTGAAGATTCTGATATATGACAGCAGCCGCAGCGGGTGCCATGCACGCTCCCATGTTGAGAGAATCCTTCACTCCATAATCTACTATCTGCCCTGTGGTGACTCCATGAATACATACATCCGACTCTCTGTCCGACACCACAAAGGCACCACTTCCCGTGACCGTCCAGGTAGCTGACAGGGGACGCTGATTTCCATATTCCAAGGGAAAACGGAACTGCTTCTCCGCACTTCCATAGTGGCTTGACGCCTCCGCAATGACGTTGTCCGCATACCCCGCCGCCACAGTCATGGACGCAAGCGACAGTGCCTCCCCGCACGTCGAGCACGCACCATACAGACCGAACACCGGTATCTCCATATCCTTGATTCCAAATGTCGACGCTATGAGCTGTCCCAGCAGATCCCCGGCAAATATATACCTTATATCCTGCTTGACTATTCCCGCCTTCTGTATGGCAAGGGTCACCGCCTGACGCACCATCTCACTCTCGCCTTCCTCCCAGGAATCTTTGCCAAATGTTGCATCCTCGCTCACTCTGTCAAAATATCTCGCCATGGGGCCGTCTATCTCCTTCGGCCCCGCCACCGCTGCTGCCCCCAGTATATATGGGGGATTGCCAAATTTTATGCTCTGTTTTCCTTTTTTCTCATTCATATCATGCAACTCCCTTATATGGATAAATGTAACTGTTACTATAATTCCCTTATGCACTGCAGATTATAATGGTAGTTTTTGTTAATCTCAGCACTGGACAAATTCATTTATTTGCTTTAACATTACTAAAGTTGCTTTACAAAGAAAAAGGAATGGAGAATCGCCGTGGAATTTACAAAGGAATACTGGGTAAACTGTTTTAGCAGATGTGTCAGATATGCTACGACTTTTTTCAAATGGATAGTTTTTTCACTGATAATGGGAACGATATGCGGGCTTGTCGGAACAGCTTTTCATATATGCGTAGAGTACGCCACCGGCTTCCGTGAGAACAATCATATGATAATATATTTTCTGCCGCTTGCGGGAATCGTGATCGTATTTATATACAGGATCTGTGGAATAAGACATTCCAAGGGAACCAATCTTGTCATCGGTTCCATAAGAAGTGTGGAGGACGAGATTCCTTCCCGTATGGCTCCGCTGATCTTCATATCGACGGTCATTACACACCTCTTTGGAGGTTCATCCGGCCGGGAAGGTGCCGCCCTTCAGATAGGTGGAAGCATCGGTGTCTCTATAGGCAAGCTGTTCAAGCTGGATGACAGCGACAAGCACATACTCACAC